>JAUNQE010000002.1:0-53102 GCA_030536365.1 Erysipelotrichaceae bacterium
TTATAGACATGTAAGATCAGTAAAACCGCTTATATACCTAAATTGTGCAAGTTTTCGGTTGTTTTTGTGTTCATAAAATGTGAACAAATCAAAAATCGTTCAAATATCTGAAAAAAACTTGATTTGTTTCATGAAATATAGCGCAATACTTCCCTGTAAATTCTTGACGTTTGTTTTCCATGAAATGTATAATTGAGTATATTTGCATAGAATATGCATTTATTGACATGGAGGAGAAAAAATGAAGAATGTCAGAAAACTGATGGCGTCCGTTTTGGCTCTCCTGATGGTTATGGCTTTATTTGGCTGTAACAAAAAGCAGGAAGAAGTCGTTTACGTACGCGGGGATGATGACGAAGTCTACGAAGCACAGTTAGGCGACTATGAAGCATTAGTTACTAACGCAAAGCAGGCATCCAGCATTGACGAAAAATTCGTTTTATTCGCTCAGGCTGAAGCTGCTCTTCTCGACAGCGCAGTTATGATCCCGACAACAACTCAGGGCGGCGCTTACACGATCAGCCGTATTGCTCCGAGAACAGTCCCGTACGTTCAGTGGGGTAACGACGATGACCGTCTGAAGGGTCTTGTCATCTCCGACGAATTCCTTACACCGGCTGAAAGAACAGAATTGCTCGATCAGTGGGCTGCAGCAGTTCGTGGCGAAGGCACATACGATCCGGCTGGCTACCTTGAAGGCAAGGGCCACACAATCGCTACTGATTACACTTACAGCTTCTCAACCGCTCCGGTTACAATCGACTGGCTGAACACAAGCTCTCAGTCTGATACCGAGATCACTGTCAACACTGTTGATGGTCTGGTTGAATACAACAACTTAGGCCAGATGGTGCCGGCATTAGCTGAAACCTGGGAAGTTTCTGATGATGGTTTAACTTACACATTCCATATCAGACAGGGTGCTTACTGGTACACATCTGAAGGCACACAGTATGCTGAAGTTACAGCTAACGACTTCGTTGCTGGTTTCCATCACATGCTGGATGCTCAGGCTGGTCTTGAATGGCTCGTTCAGGGCGTTATCGTTGGTGTTGATGAATACTTCAACGGTGAAAGCTTTGACGGCGTTGGCTACAAGGCAGTTGATGACTACACACTGGAAGTCACACTTTGCCAGCCGACATCTTACTTCCTGACCATGCTGACATACTCCTGCTTCTTACCGATCTGTGATTCCTTCTATCAGAGCCGCGGCGGCGTTTACGGTATCGATGAATACGCTGAAGCATTCGCTGATACAGATGGTTACACATTTGGTAAGAGCACAGACGTATCCTCTCAGGTTTACTGCGGACCGTTCCTGCTCCAGAAGCTGCAGGGCGACTCCGAGATCGTTGTTGTTAAGAACCCGGGTTACTACAAGGCTGACGAAGTCAGACTTAACTCTGTCAAGTGGGTCTTCGATAACGGTGAAAACCCGGATGCTACTTACAATGACGCTCTGAACGGAACTTATGCTGGTGTTACATTATCCGCTTCCAACGGCCTGCTCGACAAGGCTAAAGCTGATGGTAACTTCGATAAGTATGCTTACGTTTCCGATACAACATCCACCACTTACTTCGGCGGTCTGAACCTCAACCGTGGTACATTCCAGCTCGAATCCGGTGCTGTTGCTTCCCCGAAGACAAGTCAGCAGAGAATCGACACCAACACAGCTCTCCAGAACAAGAACTTCCGTAAGGCTTTACTGTTCGCTTTCGATAAGACAACTTGGAACGCTGTTCAGCGTGGTGAAGATCTCGCTAACACAAACCTGAGAAATATGTACACACATCCGGAATTCGTTCAGCTGAGCTCTGACGTAACTGTCAACGGCACAACATTCCCGGCTGGTACATTCTATGGCGAACTGGTTCAGTTCTTCCTTAAGGAAATGGGCAACCCGGTCGACATCCACGATGGTGTTAACGGCTGGTACTTCCCGGATGAAGCTAAGGCATACCTTGAAAAGGCTAAAGAAGAACTCGGCGATACAGTTACATACCCGATCCAGATCGACGTTGTATACTACTCCGCTAACGATGTTCAGGTCGCTCAGGGCAACGCTTACAAGAAGGTCATCGAAGACTGCTTAGGTGCTGAAAACGTTCAGGTCAACCTGGTTGAAGCTACTACATCGGATGACTTCTACGCATGCGGTTACCGTGCAAGTAACGGTGAAGCTGGTAACTTCGATATGTTCTACGGTTCTGGTTGGGGTCCGGACTATGGTGATCCGTCCACATACCTGGATACATTCTTAGGTGCTGGTGCCGGTTACATGACCAAGGTTGTCGGTCTGTATTAATTGTTTCCTAGACAAACCGATAAGTAACAACACTTAGCTATACACATAGGAGGCCACACGACCTCCTATGTGTTTGCTTATTGAAAACCAATTAAACTTACGGCTTAAATTGATTTTGAGACGTAAGTCTAGTTAAAGGCTTTCCAAAAACAAAACGAGGAGAAGGGAGGATAGTAATAAAAGGCAGCTTTTATTGAAAAACTATGAAAAAGTACCTTGCAAAACGTATCGCATTCTCGATCTTTTCGCTCTTTGTCGTCGTAATGACTGTCATGTTGCTGGTCTATACGATGATCGAAAGAAGTGTTATCTTCCAGCAGGATGATACATGGAATAAAAAGAGCAACAACGACCGTGAAATGTACGAGTATGTTCAGTATCAGAAATACGGGTATCTGACGTACGTGGATTATTCCAGCTTCCTGAGGGAGAAGTATACCGCTAAATACGGTACCGGCTATGAGACGCATGAAGATTTCATCGAGGATGTCGCGGCCATTCAGGATGCCAAAGCCGCTAAGAAGAACGCTTCGGTAAAGGAATTCACCGAAAAGTATTCTGCTCAGGGCTACGAAGTCAAATACATGGAGCCGATCACCTACAAGCGCGGTGGCACAAAACCGGGTGGTAAGGGTTATCTTATAGCGATCCAGGAGAAGAATGTTTTCTTCCGTCTGATCGACTATCTGAAAGGTTTCATCAAGATCGAGACGACCAATGACGTAAAGGATCCGGAACTTACCGACCGGTATATCCGGATCGAGAAAGATCCTTATTCCGGATTGTTTGCTGTTGTCGGTTCGGGAACGACTCATAAATATCTTCTCTACTTCGATTCCAGTTTCCCGTTCATTCATCAGAACTGGATCCGCATCAACCTCGGTACCAGTTATACGACTTACCGTGGTCAGGAGATCACTACGGTCATCAACAGTCCAACCGGTGACCTTGTCGTTTCAAAGCAGCAGTATCCGTCCCAGATCGGTACTGATAACTATGTTGACACCGCGATCGATTTCCATACCCTCACCTACAACAGCGGTATCTTAAGCGAGATCGAACGCAGTCAGTTCAACGATAAGTACACAGTCTTCAGCTATAAGCGTAGCGGTCTTTCCATGATCGGAAACTCTTTCGTCATGGGCATCATTGCTACGATCATCGCTTATGCGCTTGGTCTGCCGCTTGGCATGCTGATGGCCAGAAGAAAAGACCAGCTGGCAGATAAGCTCGGTAATGCGTATATCATCTTTATCGGCGCTGTTCCGAGTCTGGCGTACATCTTCATGTTCGCTGCTTTAGGTACGACCTTATTCCATTTACCGTATAAGTTCGCAAATGCAGAGGTACCGATCCTTGCTTATATCCTTCCAACGATATCTCTGTCTCTGCCGTCTATCGGTTCATTGATGAAATGGATGCGTCGTTACATGATCGACCAGATGAACTCCGATTATGTTAAATTCGCAAGGTCTCAGGGTCTCTCCGAAAAGGAGATCTTCGATATCCATATTTCCAGAAACGCTATGATCTACCTCGTTCACGGTATTCCGGCTAACATCTTAGGCTGTCTGACCGGCGCGATCATCACCGAACGCGTCTACTCAGTACCTGGTGTCGGTAACCTTTTAACAAGAGCGATCAACTCGCATGATAATGGTATTATCGTCGCTTGTACCGTCTTCTACACTTCGCTGTCGATCATTTCCCTGATCCTCGGTGACCTGTTGCTGACGAAGTACGATCCGCGTATCTCGCTGCAGGAAGATAAAGGAGGTGGAAGATAATGTCTGAAAAGAATCCGGCTGTCAACCAGGACGAACTGTTCCGCTTTATCGACAGTGATACGATCTCTTCAGAAAAGATCGTCGCCCCCCGTTACTCCTACTGGTCCAGTGTTTTCCGCGTCTTCTTCCGCAAGAAGATGAACATCGTTATCCTCGTCATTCTGGCGCTGATCATTCTGATCTCCTTTATCGGACCGGTCATCTTCCCGTATGACATGATGGAAAACGTAACGAACGCGCGGACATACAACCTTTCACCGATGGCTGCCTGGGATTACTTCGGCGGGTTCTCGCTGAAGTGGCTGCTTGGTTCCGGTCCGATGGGCAACTCCATCTTCTATGGTGTTATCGCGTCGTCCCGTACCAGTCTCCTGCTCGCAGTTATCTGTGCTGCTATCAACATGTCGGTCGGTATCATCGTCGGCTCTGTCTGGGGTTACTCCCGTAAAGTCGATCAGGTCATGCTGGTCATCTACAACATCGTTGCGAACGTTCCTTATATCCTCCTCATCTCGGTCCTCGTTTATATCATCGGTTCCGGTTTCTGGAGTTTCATCTTCGCGCTGACGATCACAGGCTGGTTAGGTATCGCGTACTTCTTCCGTACGCAGGTCATGATCATCCGTGACCGTGAATACTCCCTGGCATCCAGATGTCTGGGTACTCCGGTCTCCCGTGTCATTTCCAAGAACATCCTGCCGTTCCTGACATCTGTCATCGTTACACTGCTTGCAACGGAACTTCCTTCCTACATCGGTATGGAAGTCTTCCTGTCCTATATCGGTGTCGGTCTGTCCGCATCGATCCCGTCGCTGGGCCGTATGATCCAGCAGGCACAGTCCGCATTCCTTACTTACCCGTGGGAATTCTGGCCGCCTGTTGTCGTCGCGTCCGCGATCACGATCATTCTGTACGTTCTCGGCCAGGGTCTTGCAGACGCATCTGACCCGAGAACCCATATGTAAGGAGGAAAGCGTATGAGCGAAAAGAACGACAAGAAAGTTCTCCTTTCCTTAAAAGATGTTGAAGTAAAATTCAATGTCCGCGGCCGTATCCTTACAGCTATCCGCGGCGTATCGCTGGATATCTATGAAAACGAATCCATCGCGATCGTCGGTGAATCCGGTTCCGGTAAATCCGTTCTGACAAAGACGTTCGCCGGTATGCTGGACTCCAACGGTTTCATCCCGAACGGCAAGATCATCTTCTCCGATGATGAGATCTCCAAGACGGATGTTAAACTGACTGATGCTAACCGTCAGATCCTGAAAAACGCGAAAGACATGCTGAATAAGCACTCTGTCCTCGAAAGAGGCGCAGAGGAATACCTCGCGATCCAGAAGATCAATGACGAGATCAAATACGCTAAGGCACTGACA
Organism: Erysipelotrichaceae bacterium; assembly: GCA_030536365.1. GTDB lineage: Bacteria > Bacillota_I > Bacilli_A > Erysipelotrichales > Erysipelotrichaceae > RGIG5669. The sequence continues at coordinate 5,478 of JAUNQE010000002.1, forward strand.
CCGGAAGAAGAAGCTTCTTTCGATGAACAGCTCAAGAAAATCGATGATGCGATCGTCGAAAAGACGAACTATCTCTGGACTCTCGATAAGAAAGCAGATGCTGCTGAGATCAAATCACTGAATGATGTTCTCAAAGATCTGACTAAGAAGAAAGAAGAGATCGAAGCAGACGAAAAAGAATTCATCAAAAAGAAAGCGGATGAATTTGCCAAAAATACAGAGCTGAATGCCAAGTATCAGGAGCAGATCAAAGCTCTTGAAGCTAAGCGTCAGGAAAAGATCGCAAAAGCAGACAAAGAGGGCAATGTAAACGGCCTGAGCGATGAAGTGCTCGCCCGCAATGAGAGGATCGCCTATGAGATCCTGCTCTCGATCGCCCGTTATCCGAAACGTTCTCAGAATAACTTCCTGAATAAACTCGATAAGTCCTTTGAGGAAGCTATGAAGAGAGGGGAAGACCTGACAGACGGAGATACATTGAATAAGATCTTCGAAGTCGGCACCTTCCGTGTTGAATTCCGTGAGCTTGATGAAGCCAATCAGATCGTCCATGGTTACACGATCATCGACTGTGCCAAGATCACGCTCGAAAGAGACTGGGAACAGATCCGCGGTCGCCGTATCGCAACTGTCTTCCAGGATCCGATGACATCACTGAACCCGGTCATCACGATCGGCAAACAGATCATGACAGTCATCCTCAAACATCAGAAGTGCTCTACTGAAGAAGCGCGCAGAAGAACGCTGGACATCATGGCGAAAGTCGGTATTCCTGATCCGGAAAGCCGTTTCGATGATTATCCGTTCGAATACTCCGGTGGTATGCGTCAGCGTATCGTTATCGCGATCGCTCTCTCCTGCCAGCCGAAGATCCTGATCTGTGACGAACCGACGACCGCTCTGGACGTTACGATCCAGGCGCAGATCATCCGTCTGATCAAGGATCTGCAGAAGGAACTTGGTTTCACTACGATCTACATCACACACGACCTTGGTGTCGTTGCGAACGTTGCGGAAAGAGTCGCAGTACTCTACGCCGGACAGATCGTCGAGCTGGGTACAGTTGAAGAGATCTTCTATGATCCGCGTCATCCGTACACCTGGTCGCTGCTGTCCTCACTGCCGCAGCTTTCCGAAAAGGGCAAGGACCTGTTCTCCATTCCGGGAACTCCGCCGTCCCTCTACAACAAGATCAAGGGTGATGCGTTCGCACCGCGTTCCAAATATGCTATGGCGATCGACCTGGAGCAGGAACCGCCAATGTTCCAGATCAGCGATACACATTTCGCTAAGACCTGGCTGCTCGATCCTCGCGCACCGAAGGTCGAGAAACCGGAGAATATCCAGAATCTGCACGAGAAGATCAAGAAGACCTATGTTGACTTTGATGAGGAGGTAGTACATGAGTAACGAAGAGAAAAAAGTATTACTTTCCATTCAGAACCTCGATGTTGTCTTCGGCCGCGGTAAAAAAGCTTTCAAAGCTGTCGATAACGTAAGTTTCGATATCTATAAGGGTGAAACGCTTTCCCTGGTTGGTGAATCCGGTTCCGGTAAAACAACCATCGGCCGTGCGATCATGCGTATCAATCCGTGTTCTGCCGGTGCCATCTACTATGATGGTAAAAAGATCTCCGGTAAGATCAGCAAGCAGGAAGACCGTGAAGTCATTCGTAAGATCCAGATGATCTTTCAGGACCCGGCTGCATCTCTGAATGAAAGAGCGACCATCGAATACATCATTTCCGAAGGTCTCTATAACTTCCATCTGTATAAAGACGAAAAAGACCGTATCTCCAAGATCGAAAAGATCGTTGAAGATGTCGGTCTGCTCCCGGAACACCTGACCCGTTATCCGCATGAATTCTCTGGTGGACAGCGTCAGCGTGTCGGTATGGCCCGTTCGATCGTCATGGAGCCGGAATTCATCGTTGCCGATGAACCGATCTCCGCTCTTGACGTCTCGATCCGTGCCCAGGTCCTTAACCTGCTGAAGAAATTCCAGGTTGAAAAAGGTCTGACTTATCTCTTTATCGCCCACGACCTTTCGATCGTCCGCTTCATTTCCGACCGTATCGTCGTTATCTACAAGGGCCGTGTCATGGAGATCGCGGAAGCAGAAGAACTCTTCGCTTACCCGCTGCATCCTTACACCAAGTCCCTGATCTCAGCGATCCCGGTACCGGATCCGATCATCGAAAAACAGAAAAAACTCTTTGTCTATGATCCGGCCAAGTTCCATGATTATTCCAAGGAACAGCCGCAGCTGGTCGATATCGGCAACGGACACATGGTCTTCGGCAACAGCGAAGAGATCGCAAAATACAAACAGATCCGTTTTGGAGAAGGGGCGTAAGCGCTCCTTCTTTTCTTTCGAAAGGCGGTATGCTGAATTATAATGATATTTGAAAACGAGGTAAGGAATGTTCGATAGCGAAAGAGATGAACAGCTGGTGCTCAGCACCAGACATATAAAACTCAGGACAGTATTATTTGTTTTGGCTTTTCTGGTTGCGATCTTTTCCTTTGTTTACGGGATCCGTCAGATGATGCATAAAGATCCCGGCATTTATGAAGTCGAGGCCAACCCGGACGTTGAGAACAAGATGTACGATCACGGATTCCACCTATACTACAATTTCGAAGGAAGTTCCGGTGAGATCCGTCAGAAACAGAGCGAGCTGGGTGATTTCTACAGTATCTCTCTGGGCAGAGTCGTAAAAGAGCTCGATCCGGTCAATGAGTATGAGAGCATCGTTTCTCTGGCAGCTCTGAACAATCATCCCGGGGAAGAGATCGAACTGAGCGAAGAGCTGGTCACTGTGCTGAAGGATGCGCAGAGCAGGGGAAGCGATGTTTATTCCCTCTGCAACGGTCCGCTGTATGCGCTCTGGGAAGATGTATTATCGTTAAGCGAGCCGCTTGAAAGCGATCCGCTGAATGATCCTCATATCGCTGAACGTATCAGTGCCTTCTGTTCTTTGGAGGAAGGTTTCGGCGGTGAACTGCGGTTTAACGGAAACAAGGTCACTTATATCCCCGGAGAGGGATATTTGGATTTTATCGCGGAGAACGAATATCCGGCTAATTACGTTGACCTGAATCTCCTGCATGATGCTTATGTCATCCGTCTGGTAGCGGACGATCTGGTCCGCAATGGCTGGACGAACGGTTTCCTGCAAAGCGACAGCGGTGTTCTTGTCTTTCTCGGCGAGGTCGATATCGAAGGTCTGAATCTGTGCGGCTTTGACTGTGAAAACAGTGTATTGAAGAACGTGGCGGTCCTTCCAGGCTCAGCCAGTATGACAATGAGCCGGTTCACGATCGCCGGAGGCGAGAATCCGCTGTACTATACGATCACAGGCGCAGACGGCAATATCCACTACCGTCATCCGTATTATCTTTCCAACGGAATTCCCCAGGAAAAGTATGCGGTTTCCTATGTGATCAGCAAGAATGGCGATCCGGTCGAAGCGGTCTGTGAGAATCTGTCCCTGCAGGAGGGAAAGCTGCCGGAAACGGACGGATACTTCTACTCGCTCCTTGGGGAAAAGGATGTTGCCTATAGTAATCTCGCAAAGCAGCTGAAAACGGTTGACCAGAACGTTGAGATCCGTGAAGCCGGCGAATGATCTCGACTCGGAAATGATACAATATTGATAAAAATGGAGTGCTTGTTATGAAAAAGGCATTAAAACTGACCTGCGTACTGCTGATCGCCTGCGCTTTCTTCGGATGCTCCAAGAAAGTAGATGTCAGCGGTAAATACTATCTCCTCCGGATCGATGCGGAAAACGATCCGGTGACAGAAGAAACGATGAAAGAACTTCGTGACCAGGGCTTTGAATTCAGTCTGACTCTCAAGAATGACGGAACAGGCGAAATGTTTGCCCTCAACGAAACGCTGGAAGTGACATACGATCTCGAAAAGGGGACCGCTGTTATTGGCGACATGCAGGAGTCTTTCCGCTACGAGAACGACCAGATCCTGATCGAAGACAGCGGCGGAACGATGGTTTTTGCGAAAGAATAATAAGAAAACGATCATCAAAACACAGAAAGATCCGTTGGAAGGCGGATCTTTTATATTACAAAAATGTTATCGAAAGGGGTAAATATATTCCAAAAAACAACGCGCAGAAAACGCTATACTTCACAAAAATGCCCATTTTAACGGCATATTTAAAAGTATAACGTCCGGGATATTAATAAATTAAAAAATATGTATTAGATGTTATCTAAGCGGGAAGATATGCTAAAGGCACGTTAATACATTACTTTGAAAGGAGAAACAAATGGGTATTTACGGTTTAGGCATTATCGGTGCCTGCATGTTCGCCGGTTGCTTCCTCGGAAACCTGTTAGGTGCAGCTCTGGGACTTAACAGTGATGTCGGCGGTGTAGGCTTCGCTATGGTCTTCTTTATTCTTATTCAGGTTTATCTTGCAAAAACAGGAAAGAAACTTAATCCGAAAACAGAGGGTGGCATCGAATTCATTTCTGCTCTTTACATCCCGGTCGTAGTTGCTATGAGTATGAACCAGGACGTATACTCCGCTGTTGCTTCCGGTCTGGTTCCGATCATTTCCGGTATTCTCGCTGTCATCATTCCGCTTCTGACAATTCCGCTTATCAGTAAGCTTGCGAAGGACTAATTAAGGGAGGAAACATTAAATGACAATTTTTGCTAAAATGGCTTCCGGCTACGGCTTAGTCGGTTCCTTCATCCTTACTGCTGTTGTTACATTCCTCGGCTACAAAATCGCTGAGCTGATCGGTCAGAAGAGAATGGGTTCCGCTTTCGCGATCCTGTTAGCTCTGGTCGTTGCTTATATCGGTGGTGTCATCGCTCACAAGCAGTTAGACGCTGGTGTCCTGACATCCGCTTCCAAAGGTATCACAGACGTTGTTTACGCTGTTGGTTCCGGTGAATCCCTGAAGAAATATGCGATCTTCGGCGGTATCGGTATCCTCGGCGGCGGCATGATGCGTGACTTCGCAATCATCTCCACAGCTTGGGGTATTGATCCGAAGAACCTGGTCAAGGCTGGTCTGGCTGGTATCGTTGCTCTGGCTCTTGGTCTTCTCTTCTCCTTCGTTATCGGTGTCGTTGTTGGTCTAGCATTCGGTTACAGAGATGTTTACGAACTCGCTACTATCGGTGCCGGTGTTCAGACATTCGTTGTCGGCCCGGTCACAGGTGCTGCATTCGGCGTAAGCTCCGACGTTGTCGCTCTGTCCATCGCTGCTGGTGCTGTTAAGTCCATCGCTGCTATGATCATCGCTCCGCTGATCGCTAAGAAGATCAAGCTTGACAACCCGACTGCTGCTATGATCTTTGGTGGTCTGATCGGCTCCACTTCCGGTACTGCCGGTGGTCTGGCTGCTGTTGACTCCAAGCTCGTTCCTTACGGTGCAATGGTCGCTACCTTCTACACAGGTCTCGGCTGCTTACTCACACCGACTGTCTTAACAGCAGCTCTCCGTCTGTTCATCCACTAATCTGAATAACAACAGAGAACAAGCAAAGTATTTTAAAAGGCAACCTCATGGTTGCCTTTTTTAGTGTTTGTTTCCGTAAATGAAGAACTCTAATCCAGATAGTTTTTCAGTTCACGAAGATCTTTGATCTGCGCGACATCGTAATCACAGGGATGTCCGGTCGGATTGAACCAGACAGCTTTCATTCCCAGTTCAAGAGCACCCAGAATATCGCTGGTGAATGTATCTCCGATGAACAGCACTTCCTCCGGAGCAACACCGAGATGTTCGCACGCGTTTAAGAAGATGCCCTTGTCCGGCTTGCGGGATTCGGCATCGTTTGAGCAGATCCGGTAATCAAAGTATCCGGCAAGTCCCGATGCGTCGATCTTTCCGTACTGACCGCGGGCGGATCCGTTCGTCACGATCCCCAGTTTGTAATGGCCGTAAAGCTCCTTGACGATCTCTTCGGCTCCATCATAAAGAACCATGTTCTTGGCGCAGCGGTCGTTCCACCAGACATAGAACTCATCTTTGTCCGGTACATCGAGACCGTATTTTTTCTGGATGTTTTCCAGAATGAAACGCTTGGAGTAATAGCCTCTCATATCCCAGATCATACAGTCCTGGACGATCGCTTCCCGGTGCAGAGGATCAAGATCCGGTGTCAGGGAAGTGATGAGATCCATATAGGTACGGTAGGCATACTTGCGTCGCCAGCCCAGAGTTTCGTCAAAATCAAATAATACAGCTTTCACCATAGTTTTCACCTCTATCTGATTGTATCGGGTTTTCCGGGAAAAAGGTATAGGCTGTGTATAGGCCGGGTGTCGGAGGAGACTGTGAAAAATCTATCAGTGCCATTCTAAAAAAATGTATAATTATATCGAGCCTATGCTTGTTTTTAAGGAGGTATTTTTATGCCGGAAAACAACAATACAGAAAACAAACGTCCGGTCTCCCGCCGCAGGAGAACAGTGACTTCAACTGTAGACAAAGTTGAAAAAAGAGGAAATGGTCTCGGTACCGGTAAGGTCGGTAATGTAAACACGACAAACCGTCCCGGCTCTGCTAACGGTACTCAGCGGGAGTCTTCACAGAATACCCGCTCTTTCGGAAATCAGAGTCCGCGTCAGGAGTCTTCCTCCGGTCAGCGGATAAACTTTACACAGAACCGTCCGGGTTCCGGTTATCAGCAGGGACCGAATCTGCAGAACGCTTTCTCCTCCAGCAGATCCTCCAGATCCCGCCGCAGAGGTGTTCCGCTCTGGGTCATGCTGCTGATCTTCCTTCTGGTCTACTTCCTTCTTTCTGGCGGTCTGCGCAGCTGCTCGTCTTCGAATAACTCCGCAGTAACACCGACACCGACACCGACACCGCAGGTCACTGCGAATCCGAAGCCGGCGCAGACGGCAGTTGCCTATTCCAAGCCGCAGACGACATATCAGAATGTCAACACCAGCTCACTGAATACGACAGTCAGCGGCACTGCCAGAGAAAAATACACAAAGCTGAAAGGAAACGGCCAGGATACAGTCACGATCATGCTGTATATGTGCGCTTCCGACCTTGAATCCAACTACGGTATGGCGACATCCGATCTGAACGAGATCCTTTATGCCGCGCATTCCGATAAAGTCAATATCGTGATCGAGACAGGCGGCACCAGGAGATGGCGCAACTCTGTCATGTCCACCCAGTCCAACCAGCTCTGGCTGGTGAACCAGGGTGAACAGATCGGTCTTGTTCCGCTCGGAAACGTCGGTTCCCAGAACATGGCTGATCCGGAAAACCTCGCTTATTTCATCCAGCTCTGCGCGCAGAACTATCCGGCAGACCGTTACATGCTGATCCTCTGGGATCACGGCGGCGGTTCTGTTCAGGGTTATGCGTATGATGAAGTGTATAACCGCGGAACGATGACTCTCGATAAGGTATACAGCGCTCTTGAAAAGGGCGGTGTGAAATTCGACTTCGTTGGTTTCGACGCCTGCCTGATGGCGACAGTTGAAACAGCCGTTGCCACAACACCGTTTGCCGATTATCTGATCGCTTCCGAAGAGACCGAACCCGGTACCGGCTGGTATTACACGAACTGGCTGACATCCCTCGCAAACAACACATCCATCCCGACAACGGAACTCGGTAAACAGATCATCGACGATTACACAGCCGCTTCCAAGCAGGCTGCCGGCCGTCAGGCTGTACAGACCACGCTGTCCCTGGTCGATCTCGCGGAATTTGACGCAGTCGTTCCGGCAGCACTCCGTGACTTCTCCAAAACGGTTACCGCTTCGGTCAAATCCGATGATTATATGACAGTCGCAAAGGCCCGCAGTGTTACAAAGGAATTCTCCCAGCAGAACAAACTTGACCAGATCGACCTTGCGCACTTCTGCTCGAACTTCAGCACTCCTGAAGCAAAAACACTGCAGGATGCGATCCTGAGCTGTGTCAAATACAACCGTACGGAGAACATTAAGAACTCTTATGGACTGAGCATCTACTTCCCGTACCGCGCCATCAACAAGGTATCGGCGATCACCGGTATCTATGACCGCATCGGTATGGACAGTGAATACGCATCCGCTGTACGTTCCTTCGCAACACTGCAGAGTTCCGGTCAGGCAGTCACCCAGACTTCCACGAACAGCTTCTTTGATGTACTGGGCGGAGCACCGGTCTCCAACGGCACGACTTACAGCAGCGAGGACATCCTCAACCTGCTCCTCGGCAGCAGCGGCTACGATATCTCTTCGCTTTTAGGCGGCGGTACACAGGTCGTTGATTCCGACTCGCTTGACCTCTTCTCGATGCTCCTGGGCAGAAACCATCTGGATGCTTCCGCTCTGGAACTGACAGAAAAGAACGGCGAGACAGTTCTTGAACTCACTGACGAACAGTGGAAACTGGTCGACGATATCTACCTGAATGTCTGGGCAGACGACACCACCGGTTACATCGATCTCGGATATGATCCGTTCTTCGAGTTCAACGAGACCGGCGATCTGATCGTTGCGTACGATTCAACCTGGACGACTCTGAACGGCCATCTGGTCGCTTACTATCCGCTCGCAAACGAAGAAGTCAGTGACGCGGAATACACGCAGACCGGTTACATCCCGGCGATCCTGACGAACGCGGACGGTTCGCAGAGAGTGAATCTGCTCGTTCAGTTTGACCAGGATAACCCGGACGGTTTCGTTCTCGGCGCACAGGTCGTTTATGACGATGGTGTTCTGGCAAAGGACCTGATCCAGATCGCGAAGGGCGATAAGATCGATTTCCTCTGTGATTACTATGATTACAACGGAAACTATCAGGATACCTATTATCTTGGCGATACACTGACAGTCGGTGAAGGCACCGGCGAATACGCAGATGCAGTATTTGCATCCGATCTCGGTGACGACGCGACCACACAGACGGAAAAAGGTCTGCTCGAAGTCGGCCTGGGTTCGATCGAGAATACAGATCTGCACTTCTGCTACATGCTGAGAGATGTATACGGCTCGCAGATGTGGACACCTGTTCAGGTAGCCAAGTAAAACAGCCATTGATGCATTAATGTGCAATATCCGTATTTTCCACAGAAATACGGCACATTCAATTGACGAAAAGGCAGCAATTACATATAATAATTGTTGCCTTATTATTTTTTTGTAGCCCCGGAAACTACATAGAGAAAGAGGTATACTATGCGTCAAACTACGATGCTTAAAGCAGAAGAAGTGAAGAAAGACTGGTATGTCGTTGATGCAACAGGAATGACTCTTGGTCGCTTAGCTACCAAGGTTGCTACTGTTCTGCGCGGCAAAAACAAGCCGACCTTCACTCCCCACGTTGACTGCGGTGACTATGTTATCGTCATCAACGCCGACAAAGTCGTTTACAGCGGCGATCAGGAAAACAAGAAAGTCTACTACCATCACTCCGGATATCCGGGAGGACTGAAATCCAAGACGATCGGTGAACGTATGAGAAAAGATCCGGCCGGCTTAGTAGAAGGTGCGATCCAGGGCATGCTTCCGCATAACAAGCTCGGCAACAAGATCCGTCATCATGTCTTCGTATACGCAGGTCCGGAACATCCGCATGCTGCTCAGAAACCAATGGAGCTGAAATAGAAAGGATAAACTATGGCTAAAAAGAAGAATAGTGTATCTTACATGGGTACAGGAAGAAGAAAATCTTCCGTTGCACGCGTCTATTTAACTCCTGGTACAGGCAAGATCATGGTTGGTGAAAAGACTCTTGAAGAGTATCTCCCGCAGGAGATCCTCCGCATGGTCGTCAAATCACCGCTGGTCCTGACAGAAACTGAAGGCCAGTACGACGTTTACATCAACGTCTACGGCGGCGGTTACACAGGTCAGGCTGGCGCTATGCGTCATGGTATTGCAAGAGCACTGCTCGAAGCTGGTTCCGATTTCCGTCCGGCGCTGAAGAGCGCAGGCTTCCTCACACGTGATCCGCGTGAAAAGGAAAGAAAGAAATACGGTCTCAAAAAAGCGAGAAGAGCTCCGCAGTTCTCCAAGCGTTAAGCGATTTTATCAAAGCTGCAAAAAAGCCCTGCATTCCTTATGGTCTGCAGGGTTTTTCTTTTGCATTGGGTCTTCCCGAAATCGGTCAATGGCCGTATGATGAAATTGACCGAAGCGGTTAACAGAGGCACATAATGAATCCGAAATTTTTCACTCTTCCCAAGGAAAAACAGCAGGCGATACTGAATGCCGGTTTTCGTGTGTTTTCCCGGAGCAGTTATAAAAAGAGCCCCATGAGCGAGATCGCCGCTGCCGCCGGCATCAGCAAGGCTCTCCTGTTTCATTATTTTCACAATAAGAAGGAGCTCTATCTTTTTCTCTGGGACACCTGCGCCAGGATCACGGTAGAAGAAATGACCCGCAGCGGCGCGTATGAACAGACGGATCTTTTCGGCAGCATGGAACACGGTATGCAGGCGAAGCTGCGCCTGATGCGCCGGTATCCGGATATCGGCGTCTTTGCCGTACGCGCCTTTTATGAAAAAGACTCGGAAGTCTGTATGGACATCCAGGCAAGCATGAGCAAATATCTTGAAGCGCACGCAGCCAAGAAGCTTCAGAAGATCGATCCGGAGGACTTTATTCCCGGGATCGATCTGCAGATGATGTATAAGGAAATGTACTGGGCATCGGAAGGATGCTTGTGGGAATATATCCAGCGCGGATTCACCGATACGAAGGCGATGGAAAAAGACTTCCGCGCTCTGCTGGATTTCTGGAAAAGCGTCTATCTGCGAAAAGAGAGGAAGGATCTGCAGGATGATCAGAAAGTCGTATGAAACCCCTCTGGGAATGATCCGCTACTGGACGAATGAAGACCGGACGGAAGAAAGCGCGCTGGTCTTTCTTCCCGGTCTGACAGCTGATCATCATCTGTTTGACAAACAGTTCGAGGCATTTGAAGAAGAATTCCGTATCCTCAGCTGGGACGCGCCCGGGCATGCGGAGTCAAGGCCGTTCACCCTGGACTTTTCGCTTATGGATAAAGCCGTATGGCTTCATGAGATCCTGCAGAAAGAGGGCATCAAACATCCTGTTCTGATCGGACAGTCGATGGGCGGTTATGTATCTCAATGCTTCCTGGAAAAGTATCCCGGAGAAGCGGCGGGCTTCATCTCGATCGATTCCGCTCCCTTGAAAAGGCAGTATGTAACAGCCGCGGAGATCTGGGCCTTAAAGAGAACAGAACCTATGTACAGAGCTTTCCCCTGGGGATCTTTGCGAAAACTGGCGATCGAAGGCTGTTCAAAGACTGAATACGGCCGCAAACTCATGGAACAATTCGTTGATTCTTATACGAAGGATGAGTACTGCAGCCTGTCCGGCCACGGGATGAAACTGCTGGCAGAGGCCATGGAAGCAGATCTTCCCTATGCGATCGACTGCCCGGCGGTCCTGATCTGCGGAGAGAAGGATCAGGCCGGTTCCGCAAAAAGCTATAACCGCCGATGGGCGAAAAAAGAAGGCCTCCCGGTCTTCTGGATCAAAGATGCCGGTCATAACGCCAATACCGACAAACCGGAAGAAGTCAATCAGATCATCCGCGAGTTTGTCCGGAAATTAAAGGAGGATCCGCAATGAACAGAGGCCTTTTCCTGAAAGCGATCACTAGGTTTTCCGCAGGTCTGCTGCTCGTCGGTCTTCTGCTTTTTCTGCCTGCCGGGACTTTCCGCTATCCGCAGGCATGGCTGCTTACGGGCATCCTGTTCGTCCCGATGTTCATCGCGGGACTTGTCATGCTGAAGAAGAATCCGGAGCTGTTGAAGAAACGTCTGAACCTGAAGGAGAAGGAAACGGAGCAGAAGGAAGCGATCCTTTTCAGCGGGATCATGTTTATCGCTGCTTTTGTTGCTGCGGGCTTAAGCTTCCGTTACGGGTGGCTGATGCTTCCTTTCCCGGTCAGCATCTTCTTTGCGGTCGTTTTCCTGGCGGCCTACGCGCTTTACGCCGAGGTCCTGCGGGAGAATACCTATCTTTCCCGGACGATCGAGGTGCAGGAAGGCCAGAAAGTGATCGACACCGGTCTTTACGGGATCGTGCGTCATCCCATGTATATGGCGACCGTCTTTCTGTTTCTCGCGATGCCGCTGGTGCTGGGGTCTGTCATCTCTTTTGTGATCATGCTTGCGTATATTCCGATCATCATCAAACGGATCCGTAATGAAGAAGAGGTCCTGACAAAAGATCTGCCGGGCTACGAGGCATATAAAAAGAAAGTGAAGTACAGACTGATCCCGTTCATCTGGTAAAACAAAAGAAAAACCTGCCATCAGGCAGGTTCGTTTATCAGTAGCTGTTTTCGTAAGTGAAGATGTCCAGATTATCGAATTCGACATCTTCTTTTTCTTCGTAAGTGACACGGTGCTCATTGAGTTCACTGCCGACTTTTTCGACTTTCTCGATCGAGCCGTTAAAATAGCTCAGGACATTGAAGTTTCCGTAAAGGGTGAAAGTCTGACGGCCGAAATAGTTTCTCGCGGTCTCGACATCGACGACGAATTCGATCACGGAATCATCGACCAGGTGGTAGCAGCCGTTCACGGTGTCTTCATCCGCTTTTTCTTCGACCTTGACCAGCGGCAGGACAACTCCTGTATCCAGTGTGAAGTAATAGCGGTCACCGATCACACCGTAATAGGAACCCAGTGCCACACCGATAAACCCGTCCTCGTCCACGAGCAGTCCGCTGTCATCGAGAGCCATATGCTGACGGATGTACCAGTACTGTGTGGAGCTTGGCGAGGTTATCATTTTCCAGTCCATGTAGGATTTTACGGAGCTGTAGGAACAGACACCGACTTCCTCGCTTTCGTATTCCTTCTGATAATCGAATACGACGTTCGGATCGAAATCCTCCCATTCGCTGCTGTCGGCGAAACCGCACAGGCAGACGATCATCAGCAGAACAAAAAAGCTTCTGCAGAATTTTTTGAGCATACTCGTATTATACACCTATTTCCTTTTTGAACGCTACTCCCCAGGCGTCTTTCAGCTTTTCAAGGGTCCAGGCGGCATTTGCCGGGGAGGTGGAGGGGAGCTTCAGTACTTCGATCTTAAGATCTCCGTGATATTTCATGAAGTATTTATACGATGCTGCGCCGTTGCAGCAGATCGTCCGGATCTCTGTTCCGGAAAGGATCCCGGGAATATCCGCCGGTACGACATTGCGGATGTGCGCGTCGGAGGAACCGAGGATCTCGCAGCTCTCGATGCTGTCATACATGGCGATATGGTGTCTTTCAAGGAGCTTCTTCTTTGTTTCGATATCTTCCAGGGCAGGAACCTCTTCCTTCAACAGGCCCGCCAGCAAAGGCCAGAAACGGTTCTGCGGGTGTCCGTAGAAAAACTGTTGCGCGCGTGAGCGGACGGAAGGGAAGGAACCCAGGATCAGGATCTGTGAATCCGGTCTTACGAACGGTCCGAAGCCGTGGTCGATCTTCTGATATTCGCTGTTTTTCATTTCTGCTCCAGAAGGTAGCTGAGAAGAGCTGTGCAGCCTTCCCGGATCTGTTCATAGACGCCATGGAAATCACCGGTGTACCAGGGATCATCAATCTCTTTGTTGTCGCCGCAGTATTCCCGCAGCATATGGATCTTGTGATCGGGATCTTTCGGGAAATAGCGGTTCATATGCCACAGATTCTCCCGGTCCATAATGACCAGAAGGTCAAAATCATCATAATCGTTCACGGTGATCCTGCGGGCGCGTTTTCCGCTGCAGTCGATCCCGTGCGTCTCCAGCATGCGTTTTGCCGGCGGATAGACCGGACGGCCGATCTCCTCGGAAGTCGTCGCCGCTGATTCGATAGCGAAAAGGTCCGCGACACCCTGTTCCCGGACCAGATCTTTCATAATGAATTCCGCCATCGGGCTCCTGCAGATGTTGCCGTGGCAGACGAATAGTATCTTTATCATATCGTTTTTCCTTGTTTTATCAGGGCTTAGACACCTTTTTCATTTTCATTTGCTGGCATAGCATATGCATATTTTGGCATATTTACACCGGCAAAAGGTGTAAAGTAAGGTGTAATTATTTTTCGTTTACACCTTAAGATTTTATACAACATTCAGCTTCTCAATCTCTGCTTTTGCATCCTCAAAGTTCACGTGAGTATAGACATTCAGCGTGGTTCCAATGTCCGCATGTCCCATGAGATACTGAAGCGTTTTCGGATTCATCCCGGACTTCGCCATGTTGGAACAGTAGGTATGGCGGCATACATGAGGTGTAATCTCGGGCATCTGAAGCTTGTAAATAGAATTATACTTGTCCACTATATGCTTAAAGTAATGATCCCAGTGAAGCGAGTATGTAATGCTTCCATCCTTGTCGTAGTATAGAAATCCGGTATACCCGTCAACTATCGGCTCAACCTTGGGTGCGTTGCGTTCAGAGATGATCTTCCTAAAACAAGCCTCAACATCTTCTGTCATAGGTAGTACTCTGGTTCCGCAAGTAGTCTTTGTGCTCTCGATGTAGTATCCGATATGCGCACGCTTCTGAAGCTGATGGTCCACATTGATCTTGTGATTCTCAAAATCGATATCCCCAAGAGTCAGTCCGCAAAACTCCGAGATGCGAAGCCCCGTATGGAAAAGAATATAAATCCCTTCATAGTATTTGCAAAAATGAGGATCCTCTTTTACAAACTTAAGGAATTTTCTCTCCTCGTCCCTGGTTATCGAAAGCCTTGTATGGCTGTCATTTACGATCACGGATGCCAATTCGAAATCAAACGGGCTCTTGCGAATCAGATCATCATCCACAGCCATCTTAAAGGCCGGTCTTAAGACACCTCTTAAGGAATGAATTGAACTGTAACTCTTACCACCCTCCTGCAGCTTGATCAGCCAGCACTTTGCATCGGAAAGTCGAACCGTATCAATACGCTTCCCGCCAAAGGGATCCTTGCTCAAAAAATGATTACCGTGTTGTAGCCTGCTTTCGTTGTAGGTCTTACACCGGTCTTGGTGGAAATGTATTTCTTCGCAAGTTCGAGTACAGTCATGTTTCCACCATGTGAAACGATGTTATCAAACAAGTCTGCCTGAATCTGCTTCTCCATCTCGCGAAGTGATAACGTCCTAACCTTTCCCTTTGGTGTGGCATCGTTATGATCGAGTCTCCAGCTGTAAACGAACTTCTCTCTTCCGTCAGCATCAACGTACTTGAACTGGTATCTGCCGTCCTTTCGCTGGATTTCTCCGTTGTGCAAAATTCTTCCTCTGTTATCCTTTCTTTTTTCACTCATATTAGTAGTCCTCCTTGTCATAATAGAAAAGGCGAACTACCCGATATTGACATTATATCAATCGGGCTGTTCGCCTGCCATGTAAATTTTGTTGTATTTTCATTATTTGATGTGCTTTTATACCGCCGTTGCCCGATCAAGAAACTCTTCAAAGAGTCTTCTTTTTATTCGCTGATGGGATCCTATCTCAAGAATAAAAGGAGCGTTATAGTGTTCAGCCACAATGCTCCTTAGTCTCTTTTCGCCAATCCCGTAATACTCAGCCGCCTCCTGTATCGATAGAGAGTTCTTGTCCGCAATAGAAACAGCGGGGCTATCTTTCACCTCTTTTACCGGAACCGCTTCTTTCATAGTCTTCTTCAGCTCACAAAGAATTCCATGAGCAAGTGGAACCATCATCGGAACTTTAGCGGGACGTTCTGTAATCTCATGTATCAGAGTTATTCCGTTTGCATTGTTACATCCAAGATCTGTATTAAGCATATTTTTCATCTCCTTCCTCGCTCAGCTTTGCTTCAGGTTTCCAGTTCGGATTGTACGGCGAAAGAAGATCATATACATAAATCCCGTTTGGCTTTTCCAGCCCTCTGTGTTTCCTCTGAACAAGATCATATTTCTCCAATTCCTTCAAAAGCTCATTGATCTTTTTGTTCCCATAGTTCATAAGTCTCATCATCTCTTCGATGGTAAAATAGATAAACACGCACCCGTGATCATCTCTCCAATCACTTCCATTGATCTCCGAGAGACATCTGCGATCAAGCAAAATCATGTATAGCATTTTGGCATCAATCGACATTTCTTCAAATGCAGGATCCTCAAACAATCTCTTCGGAAGCCTGTAAAACAATCTCGTGTCATTCATTAATTCTTCATATTCTATCATAGTCATTTTTCTTTATTCCTTTCTTTTCCATATCGAAAATTCTGTTGTTTATAAACTGGCAAGCAGTGCATCGGCGTACACCTGATGCGATTTGGCTTGTTGGGGAGTATGCCCCAATCCCCCTGATTGCCAATTTTCCATTGGCAAGCTACGCCTGCAAGCAGGCTGAAATTATTTTTCCCGTGCTACATAATTTCAAGCAATTTATCAAAATACTCTTTTACCGTTTCCAGAACTTTCTCATGCTCAGTTTTCATATCAGCGATGATTTTTTCATCAACCCAGCCATAGGTATGGCTGCTTTTGCAATCTGATTAGTGTTTCTGCTGTCGATGCACATCATCTTGGCAAGATCATGAATTGCAGTAAAATCTACATTGATGTAATATCCATCGATTACCATTTTTCTGATATAGGCACTCATATTCTTGAAACCCATTTGTTCCATTCTATCCCTGATCAGTTTTAATTCCTTGTCCGAAAGCTTTATATGGATCTGTCTGTTACACGGAAGATATTCTTGATTAAACATTGATTCTTTCACCTTCATAAAATGAAAAAGACATCCCTAAGGATGCCTGCGTTAATAGTTACCGATATTCTTTTCTATGATCCTCTCAAAATGATCACCTCCTATCCTTATCCCATCCGATCCACCGTAGTGTAGTTTCGACACACTACGGATAGGATACGATTAGTATTACTAAAGTCAGTTTTATTTCTCTCAGTCTTATTACTTTGTCCTTTTGACATTTCTTCACGTTTCCGAAGGACATTTCCTGAAGTCTGATTCTCATACTTCCCGCGTGTCCTTTTAAGACTACTATGGTATGATTTGGACATACGAAACAGAGTTATCCACATCCCAAATCACGAATCAAAAACTTCATCATTCTGTATCACCGCCTTTCTTATCTTTTTTGTTAATACTGCACAGTCATTTTTGTGAAATATCACAACAAAAACCGAGTACTTTTTGTAGTCATGATTTCACACTTTTCCCGGTTTCCAATTCCCACCACATTTTTCAATGCATCAAAAAAGCCCAAACTGCAAGGAGTTTGAGCTTTATTCTGCATTTATAAAATTGTCGTTTTTCCGTTTTTAGGGTATAAGAAACACACTAATCATATAGAATATATGTTCGGCTTTGTCAAGTATTAATCCTATTGAATTCTTTATGCCTTGACATGCCCGAGATTTGAAGTATGGCGACCTCGTCGGTCAGCAAGTACAAAAAGGCCTGCTATGGATGTAAACCTCCATAACAGCCCTCTAAATTCGAAATGTTTTAGCATATTAGTATTGAACCCCGTTAAACATCAATTGTTTCGCATCTGAAATAATATAAATATGTTTTTTGGCTCGTGTCATAGCTACATAAAAATCTCTCACATCCATTTTATCTCTTGCATCAATTATTACGCAATCAAATTCAAGTCCTTTTGTTAATACTGTTCTTGATGATAATCTTGGGAATTCAAATTTCTTTTCAAAAAAATATCTCTGACTACTCAAAACCTCAACAGCCTCGCGAAGAGATATTTTCTCTTCAACCATATGTGCATACGTTTTGCCTATTCGATAAAACAACTCTCTCCGATATATTTTAAATTCTCCATTTCTTCCAAACCAGCGAAGCGCTTCAAGAACATGCTCTGGTGAATCATTATTGCATATTTTCTCTATAATGTTGCCCAATTCTTTATGCTTACTTATCCTACCAAAATCTGATTTTCCTTTGTTCAAATTGTTAATATAGGATCCCAACTCAGCCTGAATTCCATTTATCATTTTTTTCATCATTTCAAGAAACACAAGCGCTTTCTTTTCTTTCTCGTTGGATTCAATTTCTGCTATTATTTCTTCCGCTTCAGCCAAATCTTTCGTTTCATCACATTGGAAAAATCCACCATTATGTTGCGAAAAAGATTTTTGTTTGTTTGGAATCGTAGACAGATAAACCAAGCTATTGTAGTCTTTTATTCTATAAGCGTATTGCCCATTATTCCATTGAGTTGAATTTATAATAGTCATACATCCGGGAACATCAGCAATGTTTATTGTTACTGGTTTCCCATCAAGCGCAACAATTATCTTTTTTCTTAGATTATCCAATAATTTACCTAGTTCCTTGTTTGTCTTCTCCCAGCGCCAAGGGATAGTAAGCGGTGTCATCACCTTAAAAGGGAACAAATTCCAATTGACAATCTTATCTCCCTTAACCCAGTAGAATATTCCCTGTAACGGATCTCCAAAAATCCTTATCGGCATCAGTTTTTCTAACATCATAAATATTTCATGCTGAGATTCGGTACAATCTTGATATTCATCGACAAATACTCCTGTATATGTCTGTTTCAAAACTGATTTAGCCCAATGATTAGTAAAAACTCTAGCCGTACCATTATAAATATCTTTATAATTTATCTCGCTTATTTTTTCAGGTATCTGAAGCCCTGCGGTTGAAGGATATGCTTTGCACCATTTCAAACAAAATGCTGCAATTGTATCTATTTCGTATTTTTCAGAACAAATCTTTTTTCTTTTTATTCTTTCTCTTAGCGCGGCCACACCAGCTCTAGTGTGCGTTAAGATAAGTTGCTTCCCTTCACATGAATGAACAGCGTCAGCAATCTCTTCTGTTTTTCCATAGCCTGCTGGAGCTATTATTCCAACTATTGGCTCATTTAGATAATCCCAATTCTTCTCCATAATTTATCCAACTAACGATTGAATTAACTGTTTTTACAGCTGCAGAATCTGGCGAAATACCAGATATTTTTTCAAAAAACATTTTTCCGAGTTCTTCTCCCCCAGCAACACGTTTAAAGAACTCCTTATTACTACAAATTTTTGCTATTTCTAACAGATTTGCATTCTCTCCGAGTATATACTTCTCACGCGCAAACCCTTGTTTTATTATTTCGTCCCATGTTGCATCTTTCTTTTCGGATTCCCACTGAAGTAATTTGCCTAATGTTTCAACCGAAAAAAGAGGGAGCAGCGCAGTTTCGATGCATTGTTCTTCTTCCCAAGAAAAAACCGAAACTCCCTTGGATATTAATGAATTCTTTTTGTTCTCATCTTCAGGACGATCATTATCTATCAATACAGCAACGTCGAAACCAAGATCATGAAATCTTTCAGCAACAGCTAGTGCTTCTGCGCTTCCTTTTCCATCCGCATACGATACACATCTGCTTGCCATATAAAACTTTTCATTTTCTTGCAGTTTTTCATCTAAAGCTCGAATGAATCCAACCTCAGTAATTCCTTCACAGACAAGGATTCTCGGAGTTAAAAAGGCATCTGGAATTCTACGCAACATTCCCTGCATTTTTGAATTAAGCATTGCATTTTCATTTGCAATAATTCGAAATGTCGTAACTCCGTCTTCCGAATTGACTAGTATCAACTGTGAAATATCGAGTTCCGCGAGTACAACAGTGGAATGCGTAGTAAATAGCACTTGACCTCCATTATTTACTTCCTTTTTCAGTCTATGAATCAAACTTTTCTGTCTATAAGGTTCCAATCCTATTTCTATTTCATCTATAAGCAAAATAGATGCCCTGTCATTATCTCCTATTTGTAGTCCTAAATTAATTAGTTTTTTGCTTCCGTATCCTCGCTGATTAAATGGTTTGCTACCTTCAAACAATTCAATGGTCGACAATACGTTTTTTGTTTTGAGAGAAACCTTATTGTTCAACTCACCATCTATTGAAACTCCATATCCGTCAGCAACAGCTGCTATTATAGGAGCTATAGCATCAAGATCGCTGTAATCTCCTAACTTGCGGGATTCTGCTTCAATTATAGAAAGATTCTTTTTTATTGTTTCTCTGGGATCCACGTACTTTGATAAGGCAGATCCTTGACCCCAATTCAGATTTTGCGAAAAATCTATCCCAATCATCCCCGGAGACACCATTTGTCTATCAGCCGTAGAAAACGCTTTGTCATCCTGCCGTTTGCAAACAATGCTCCACTGAGGTTCAAACGAATCATTAATAATAAGACGCGCTGTCAAAAAACAGTTTGTCTCAGTAGGTTCATCTGCTTCTGCGTTCCAGCTACCGCGAAGATACAACCCATACTTTTGTTCCTTCAAAAAACTATCAGGGAATTCATCAAAGGATACCTCTATGCAAATCTGCTCATCTGTATTGCAATCATAAAAATCGCTTGAAGAAACTGACAAGTTCCAACTGGGCCATAATGCATAATGGATTGCCCTAAGAATCGTAGATTTTGTTGAATCACCCGGACCTATGAGGCAAACAAGCCTTTGCTCATCCGGGAAAGTCAAATCCGCTTGTTTAATCCCTCTAAAGTTTTTTATGCTAACATGCTTTAATCTCAACTTGCATATCCCCCAACAATATTTTTACGCTGCTATCGCGTTATCATTTATGCTTTCTATAACCTTACGGATTCCCATCCAAATATTTAGATCTGTAAATACCTCTACCACACTACCCTGATATTTTTTCTTCAGGGATATCTATATATTCATGAAGAGGCCAACCGCTTCGGTTTTTAACAATAATTTCATTCATCCGCCTATATCATTCCTCTTTCATCATTTAAATCTTTTTTGGTGTTCACCACCACATATTTTTCGTCCGTTCTTGGATCTATTTTCTCCTCAGATTTATAGTCAAACTTAAAACCACATGCATCCTGCAATCTTTTTGAAGCCAGATTCTTTTCACGATAACTACAGTGAAATTCTTTTGCTCCCTGTTTTCTTGCCTCTCCACACAATGCATTTAAAATCTGTTTTCCATATCCTTTTCCGACAAAGTCTGGTCCAATGGCGATTCCCATATCCTCATATACATAGGGATTCACTTCACGCATGGATGCCCATCCAATGGCCTCTAATCCGCTTTCCGTTTTCAGATATACGGTAAGCGCGTACTTTTCTTTACTTTGAAAATCAAGAGTTCGAAGCATCCTGTCCTTTGATTCTTCCTCAGAATCATCGATCTTCCATAGCATATAT
This sequence comes from Erysipelotrichaceae bacterium, assembly GCA_030536365.1. Classification (GTDB taxonomy): domain Bacteria; phylum Bacillota_I; class Bacilli_A; order Erysipelotrichales; family Erysipelotrichaceae; genus RGIG5669. The sequence continues at coordinate 26,655 of JAUNQE010000002.1, forward strand.
TTGGCAGACTCCGGTCGGCTTGTTATATTTCGGTACAGCTGCTCCCAGTCACCAAATACAGCCTTTTTCATGATCAGATTACTTGTCTCTATCACGACCTCTGAATAATCCGTAACAATTTCCATTTTCTCAACTCCATAAACTTCAGGTCGAAGATCCTGACAATTGATCCGAATAGCGCTTACGCCCAATTTCGCCAAAGTTTAATTCCTGTTTTTCAAAATCGTATATGAGCATTCCCTCACTATTCTTATCCAGTTCTTTACATACTCCCCCTGATGCATTGATAAAACAGGTAGGCGCTGTCTGATAAGGATGAATCGCATTTACAGATAATACGGCTGTGATATTTTCCACAGCTCTTGTAACCAGATGTCCACGAATCATTTGGTACCGAGTCTCATCATCTTTATCAGCCACATCATAAAACAGCACAATATTCAAATCGGGTTTTTCCCTATACAGTTCTATAAAATACTCAGGGAACCGTACTTCAAAGCAAATTCTTACGCCAATCTTTATCCCATCTATTTCATATATTCCATTTTCATCGCCAAGTGCAAGATTATCCTCATCCCACCCATTGAGTGCCCGTTTGTCGTACCGGCGTTTGGCTTTGTTAGGTGAAACCAAGTATGCTCTGTTATAGTATTTTGAATCAACGTAGTTGATTGTTCCTACTATAATGTGAATATCCAGTTCATCTGCCAGTTTCTGTAACTCCTGTTTAGCTTCCGAAACCACATTGACATTGATTCTGTCTGAACCGGCAATATCACGAGGCGGATACCCTATCAAAGCACATTCGGGAAATATGATCAAATCCACCTTATTCTCTGATGCACTCACTATAGCTTTTTTATTATTTCAAGATTATGATCAATATCACCACATACGGCAAATTGATAAGCCGCCAACCTCATAACTCTTTCTCATCCTTTCATAGGTCTTCGATTAAAAATGGCAACATGTATATTGGATATAATTTCAGCATTTCACTATTGCCTATATCTTTTTGTGATAACAATATTTCCTTCGAAACATGCTTAGAATATTTTTTCTTAAATTCTATAATTGATTCATGCTTACCGATTCCGGATGACTTAACTTCAATCGAAACTATCTTTGTTTTCGAAGCAAGCAAAAAGTCAACCTCATAGTAGTGGGAACTGTTTTCTTTCTCCCATGTGTGATAATAAAGGTCTATATCCGATCCGGCAATTATCTGAGCAACTACATTTTCGTATAAATATCCCAAATCTGCAGGAAGTGAATCGCTCAACAATTTCGTATAAATATTTTCATCCGTCTTTCCTGATGATCTGAAAATCATGGTAGTAAATAACCCTGTATCAGCCAAATAAAGTTTGAATGTATCATCATCTCTCGTTTGAGATAACGCAATGCTCGGATTAAGGACATTATGGCATGATAATACCGTCTTTGAATCCAGCAAATCATGTAAACGCTCTAAATCTTTATCGATCTTTTTTTTGCCTGTAGCTGCCGAAATAACATAGCTTCTTTTATCCGTTGCTAACTGTGTCGGAACAGAATCATACATTCTTCCAATCAGTCCAGTATCATCGATCTTGAAGAAATCGTCTTTGTACAAATCTATGATTTCTCTCTTTACTTCATCGATTTCTGTAAAATTCCTGCCTTCCACATAAGCTTCTACAGCCTGAGGCATTCCACCTACCGCCATATAAATTCTGAAATCCCGCATCAGCTTTCTGTTTAAGGAATTTCCAACCGGCTTCCCAAGCTTATATAAATCCCGCAATACGCCATAGGTATCATTTCCGATGGCCCACATAAATTCTTCATAGTCCATCGGATATATCTGTATTTTCATCTCCTCAGATGGAAGCACTATATCCTTGACATTCTTTTTTATACTGATCAGAGAACCGGTCTCAATATAGTCATATCTTCCGTCCGCAACCAGGTACTTTATAGCCTGGCGCACTTTAGGCATAAGCTGGATCTCGTCAAATATAATAACGGATTCTCTTTTATACAACGTTATCCCAGTTGCAGTTTGCAGTCTAAGAAAAAAAATATCCAAATTTGCTATGTCATCGAACACATCAAGAACATCCTGCGTTATGTTAGCAAAATCCACTTTTATATATGACCTATACTCTTGCTTTGCAAATTCTTCGGCAATTGTCGATTTTCCAACACGCCTGGCCCCTTCCAGAAGCACAGAATACTTTGGTGCCTTTTTTTCTTTCCAATATTTTAGCTTTTCTAAAGCTTTTCTCTTAAACATACTATCTCCTCAAAACAACATAGTTCCATTTCTTCAAACTTATAAATGGATTATAGTACCATTTCTTCAATATTTCAAGGGCATTATTCCGTTTCTTCAAGATTCATTTCTACTTTTAGTACCGTTTCTTCCAAATTACTGACAAAAAGCACCCTGCATAACGCAGAGTGTTCTCATCTCATCGGGTAGTTCACCTTAAATGGTGTAAACGGGGTGTAAATCCATTTGATAAATCTTCAAAATGCCGTATTTTCAAGGTTTTCCGCCTTACTGAAATCTCTTGCCCCAAAAGACGAACAGTATTTTTATCATGTCTTGGGTGCTCTCTTTCAGATGTGTGTTCCTTCCCAAATCAAAAGGTGTAAGCAAGGCGTAAATCAGATACCATTCTGCCCATAAACGGCTTATTTCCGCCATTCTTTGCTTTGGCATTAAATCCTGCCGTGGCAGATGAATAAGATCTTTTTCATTCGTTTTATCCTTTGCGTGAAGGAATCTTGTGACAGAAATCAAGATATCCCTTAGCGCAGCGGCTTTCCGCGCAAGGGAATTCTATGGTCACTCTAATGCATTTTTTGCTTCCGCGCAAGCGATCTCGGCGATCAGATATTCTTCGATCATGAAACGGACAACGCATTTCTGACCATCTTCGATCTTATCGTAGACTCTGCCGGCGGAATAGGTTCCCCGGGCGACGGTCTCGACGGAGTTGGCGACATAGCCGATCGCGGTGTTGTTTTTATTGAATACCCGGATCGCTTCGTCGTCAAAGGCATTTCCGATGTCCTTCTTTAAAGTGAGTTCCTGACCGACCTGCGCGACCTGGGTCCGCATGCAGTCCGGCAGGTGATCGATCGTGATAAACACAGTTTTCATATGGGTATCCTCCCTGAGCTGTTTTTATGATAAAGACCACTATGTGCAAAAAAACGCACCGGCGATGCAGGAAACAACAGGATAACTAAAAAACCGGTCACTGACCGGTCTCGTCATCCTTGTTTTTAGACTCAAGGTAAGCGTAGTTATTGTAGAGCAGGCTGTGTTTTTCATCGAATTCGATCTCCTGATGATGGTGACCGAAATACCAGTGACCAAAGTCAATACTGTGATCAAGCTCCTCGAAATAATGGCTGAGCGTATATCCGCGGGCTCTGCTGTATAGCGATTTCAGGATGGTCGTCGTTACTTCGTGGGTCACGAGCAGATCGACCTTATTGCCGTGTGCCTGCAGATTTTCCTTTCCGTGCGCGTATTCTTCCTCACTCGGAAGCTCCTGCGGCCACCAGCTGACACCCGGGGTGCGCAGCTCCTTGTCGACCGAATAAGCACCGCCGAAGGTGAATACGGAATAGCCCTCGATGTCATAGATCTCTCCGCGCAGCAGATGAATGATGTCCGGACGGATGAAATGGACTTTTCCTCCGTGCCAGTCCTTCTTCTCGTAAGCATCCAGCGCGTCGAAGTTCTCATGATTTCCGTCGATGAACAGGATCGTGACCGGAAGGGCGGAAAGCTTGTCCAGTTCTTCATCGTCCCGTTCGTCACCATGCCAGACGTAGCCGAAATCCCCGGCGATCAGGATATAGTCCTTTTTCGTCAGTCCTGTATAATCGAAGACGTCAGGATCAAGACGGCGTCCGTCATATCTGTTGTGTGTATCTCCGGTAATGATCAGCATAGCTATATTATAAAGGTATTTTGGACACATCCGTTAAGAAAAACCGTATAATAGAGAACGGAGGGTTATGAAATGGATTACAAAGAATTAACTGTTGAAAAGATCGGTGAGATCGTCAAACCGATCTTCCATAAGTACAATATCAACAGAATGGGTGTCTTCGGTGCTTACGCGCTCGGCTTGCAGAGCGAGATCTCCAATGTCGACCTGTGGGTCGAAAGAGGCAATGTCACGAACTTCAAGGCTCTGATGGATATCGAAAAAGAACTCAAGGAAGCTCTTGGCCGCCCGGTCAATCTGCAGTTCGCAGATGCGGATCTCTCTCCTTACTATCTTGAGGACGTTACCCGTACCTTCGTTGAGATCAAGTAAGACCGGTCAGTAAAGACCGGTTCTTTTTTATGATCTATCTCGCCGGATTTCTCGCTTATTTTATTAAAGGACTGTGCGGATTTGCGAATACGCTGGTTTTCCAGTCCGTTCTACGGATCTCCGACGCTTCTCTGAACATGAATATCACGCCGCTCGAGTGTCTGCTGAGCTGGCCGTTCAATCTGCTGATGACCTGGCACAAGCGTGCCTATCTGAAACTCAAACGGGTCGCCGGTCTGATCGTTCTGGTCCTCGGCGGCGCTGTGATCGGCGTCTTTCTTTTGAAAAACCTGCATGGCGCCTGGCTGAACCGTCTGTTCGGTATCACGGTGATCGCGATCGCTCTGGATCTGCTGTTTCTGAAAAAGAAGAGCGATCCGGATTCTCCGCTTCTGAAGATCATCGGATTCCTTTCCGGCATTCTGTGCGGACTTTTCGGTATCGGCGCTTTCCTGGCCGCCTACATGAACCGGGTCAGCGACTCTTCGGATGAATTCAAGGCGAATCTCAGCGCTGTATTCATCTTTGAGAACAGCTTCCGCCTGCTGCTTTATGCCCTGAACGGCATGCTGAACATGGCGATCCTCAAACAGGTCCTCTTCTGTCTGCCGGTATCCCTGTTAGGGCTTTATGCCGGGATCAAGTGCAGCCAGTTCGTTTCCGAAAAGACCGCGAAGATCTTCGTTCTGATCGCTTTGTTTGTCAGCGGTCTTTATCTGTTGTTTGTTTAGCGAATTTCTTATAATTGACGGTGCGTTGGCCTGTTGTATACAATAAAATGGTAAACCGTTGAGGCGGAGATAAAGGCAGATATGATCTCCCAGAGAGCCCGGGCAGGTGAGAGCCGGGCAGAAGCACAGTCTGTCAAATGGACCGCTGAGGGCAGAGTCAAAGGCTGTTGCTGAGTATTCTCTGACGCACAGGGCTGCGTTAGTGACCGGGGGTATGATCGTACCCTGCTGAGTGTGCACTTAGGTGTGAATTAGGGTGGCACCGCGGATATTGTATTCGTCCCTGATGGAGTTTTTCCGTCAGGGTTTTTATTTGGAGGAAAAAGAATGGATATCCTGCAGCAACTGGCTGATCATGCGCGGGAGCGTGTCCGGCTGAAGAAAGAAAAGATCCCGCTGTCAATGCTGAAAGAGCGGGCGGAACAGATGGAAAAGGGGACGTTCCCTTTGGAAAAGGCGTTATCGGAAGAAGGTATGAGCTTTATCTGCGAATGCAAGAAAGCCTCTCCCAGCAAAGGGATCATCGCCGAAGACTTCCCTTACCTGCAGATCGCCCGCGAATACGAGGAAGCAGGCGCCTCAGCCATCTCCTGTCTGACCGAACCGAAGTGGTTTCTCGGCAGCGACAGCTATCTCAAAGAGATCGCGAAGAAGGTGAGGATCCCTGTCCTGCGTAAAGACTTTACAGTCGATCCCTATATGATCTACGAGGCGAAGATCCTGGGCGCGTCTGCGGTCCTGCTGATCGTCGCGATCCTCAGCGAGGAGGAGTTGCGCAGCTATCTGCAGATCTCTGATGAGCTCGGTCTCTCGGCTGTTGTGGAAGCGCATGACCGGAAAGAGATAGAGACCGCATTAAACGCGGGAGCGCGGATCATCGGCGTCAACAACCGGGATCTCCGTGATTTCTCGGTCGATATCCATAACAGTATCGCTCTGCGTCAGTATATCCCGGAGGATGTCCTGATGATCGCCGAAAGCGGCATAAGGACCCGGGAAGATATCATCGAACTGGAAAAAGGAAAGATCAACGGTGTTCTGATCGGCGAAAGCCTGATGCGTTCACCGGATAAAAAGACAGTGCTTGCAACATTGAGAGGAGTCAGAAAATGATCAAGGAAGCAATCGTTAAGATCGTCAGCAAAGGAGATCTCAGATATGACGAAGCCTATACCGTCATGAACGAGATCATGTCCGGCCAGACGACCGCCACCCAGAATGCCGCCTTCCTGGCCGCATTATCCACCAAGAGCACCAAAGCCGAAACGATCGATGAGATCTCCGGCTGTGCCGCCGCCATGCGCGAGCACGCCACGCCGGTAAACCATCCGGGAATGGAAGTTCTCGAGATCGTCGGTACCGGAGGGGACGGTTCGCATTCCTTCAATATTTCCACGACTTCTGCCTTTATGATCGGCGCGGCAGGCATCAAAGTTGCCAAACACGGCAACCGCGCCGCTTCCTCGCTTTCCGGAACAGCGGATGTGCAGGAGGCTCTCGGCGTCAATATTCAGCAGGATCCCGAAAAAGCGCTGCGCATGCTGGAAGAGGCGGGAATGTGCTTCTTCTTTGCCCAGATGTATCACTCCGCTATGAAATATGTCGGCGCGATCCGCCGCGAACTCGGCTTCCGCACCGTCTTCAATATCCTCGGTCCCTTGACCAATCCGGCCCGCCCGGAATACTTCGTCCTCGGTGTCTATGATGAATATCTGGCTGAACCGATCACCAAAGTTCTGGACAAGCTGGGCGTGAAAAGAGCCTTCGTTGTCTATGGCCAGGATAAGCTCGATGAGATCTCTGCCGTTGGACCGACGACTGTCTGCGAGCTGCGCAACGGCTATTACCGCACCTTCAGTGTTTCTCCCGAAGACTTCGGTCTGTAAAGAGGAGCGAAAGAGGAGCTGAAGGGAGGAACGCCGCAGGAAAACGCGGAGATCACCAGAGCGATCCTTTCCGGTACACTCACCGGCACCAAACGCAACGCGGTGCTCCTGAATGCCGGCGCCGGTATCTATATCGGCGGCAAGGCAGAGAGTTTCGCGGAGGGCGTTCGTAAGGCGGAAGAGCTGATCGACAGCGGTGCGGCTCTGCGTTTCATGGAACGCTATATCGAAAGCTCATGCGCACAGTAAAGATCTGCGGTCTGCGCCGCAAGGAAGATATCGAGGCTGTCAATGTTCTGCTGCCGGAATATGCCGGCATGATCCTCTCATCCGGTTTCCGCCGCTCGCTCAGCAGAGAGACCGCGGCTGAGCTGAAGGCAGCCCTGGACAAAAGAATAAAGATGTGCGGTGTCTTCGTGAATGAGGAAACAGCGTTTATCCGGAGCTTCCTCGAAGAAGGCATCATCGACATCGTCCAGCTTCACGGGAACGAAAAGAACAGTCAGATCGATGAGCTCCATTCCCTGTATCCCGGACTGACCGTCTTTAAGGCTTTCCGGGTCAGAAACAAAGAGGATCTTAAAGAAGCAGCTGAAAGCCATGCCGATCATGTCCTGCTCGACAGCGGGACCGGGACCGGCAGGACCTTCGACTGGGAACTGATCCGTGATTTTCCGAGACCCTACATTCTGGCCGGAGGACTGGACCCGGAGAATGTCGGCGAAGCTTTAAGAATACTTACACCCATTGGTCTCGATGTCAGTTCCGGTGTGGAAACCGACGGCATGAAAGACCCGCTCAAAATGAAAGCCTTTGTGGAGGCGGTACGCGGAAAGGAGACTGTTTGATGTCAAAAGGAAGATTCGGCGCGCATGGCGGCCAGTACATTCCGGAAACACTGATGAATGCCGTGAATGAACTGGAAGCCGCGTACGAAAAATGCAAGAACGATCCGGCGTTTCAGCAGGAGCTGAAAACACTCTTTGATGAATATGCCGGACGCCCCAGCCGGCTTTACTACGCCAAAAGAATGACGGAGGACCTCGGCGGAGCGAAGATCTACCTGAAACGGGAAGATCTGAATCATACCGGTGCCCACAAGATCAACAACGTTCTGGGCCAGGCGCTGCTCGCGAAGAAAATGGGAAAAACAAGACTGATCGCCGAGACCGGAGCCGGTCAGCACGGTGTTGCCACCGCTACGGCCGCGGCTCTGCTCGGCATGGAGTGTGTCGTTTTCATGGGCCGCGAGGATATCGAGCGCCAGGCTCTCAATGTCTATAAAATGAGGCTTCTCGGAGCGGATGTCGTTTCCGTCAATACCGGGACCGGGACTTTGAAGGACGCTGTTTCCCAGGCGATGCGGGAATGGACTTCGCGCATGGAAGATACCCATTACTGTCTCGGTTCGGTCATGGGACCGCATCCCTTCCCGACGATCGTCCGTGATTTTCAGGCAGTGATCTCTGCCGAGATCAGGGAACAGATCCTGGAAAAAGAGGGTCGTCTGCCGGATGCGGTCATTGCCTGTGTCGGCGGCGGTTCCAACGCGATCGGCTCCTTCTATCATTTCATTGAAGACCCGGAGGTGAAGCTGATCGGATGTGAAGCGGCCGGAAGAGGGATCGATACCTTTGAGACAGCCGCGACGATCAATACCGGCAGGATCGGGATCTTTCACGGAATGAAGTCCTATTTCTGTCAGGATGAATTCGGACAGATCGCACCGGTCTATTCCATCTCCGCCGGTCTTGATTATCCCGGGATCGGCCCTGAACATGCCTGGCTGCACGACAGCGGGCGGGCGGAATATGTGGCGGTCACCGATGAGGAAGCCGTCGAAGCTTTTGAATATCTCTCGAAGAAGGAGGGGATCATCCCCGCTATCGAATCCGCGCATGCCCTGGCATACGCAATGAAATACGCGCCCACGCTTCCCAAAGACAGGATCCTTGTCGTCACGCTTTCCGGGCGCGGAGATAAAGACTGTGTATCGGTAGCGCGCTACCGCGGAGAGGAGCTGAGCGAATGAGCCGGATCAGAAATGCCTTCAAAGACAGAAAATCTTTCATAGCGTTTATCACCTGCGGCGATCCGGATCTAGAGACCACCGAAGAAGCAGTAAAGGAAATGGTCAGACAGGGCGCGGATCTGATTGAACTTGGTATACCTTTCTCGGATCCGACAGCGGAAGGACCGGTCATCATGGCGGCGGATGAAAGAGCGCTGCAGGCCGGGACTACGACCGACGCAGTCTTTGAGCTTACCGCCAGACTCAGAAAGACAGTCGAAGTACCGATGGTCTATATGACGTATGCCAACGTCGTTTTCTCCTACGGGACCGAACGCTTCATCGCGAAAGCCGCGGAAGCCGGGATCGACGGACTGATCCTGCCGGATGTGCCGTTTGAGGAACGGGAAGAATTCGCGGAAGTGTGCCGGAAATACGGTCTCTTGCTGATCTCGATGATCGCGCCGACATCCAGAGACCGGATCGCGTTGATCGCAAAGGAAGCGGAAGGATTTATCTACATCGTTTCCTCACTGGGAGTGACCGGTGTCCGCTCGGCGATCACGACCGATATCGCGTCGCTCGTCACAACGGTCCGTGAGAATACGGATGTTCCCTGTGCAGTCGGTTTCGGGATCTCAACGCCGGAACAGGCAAAAGAGATGGCAGCTCTCAGCGACGGAGCGATCGTCGGTTCAGCCATCGTCCGCATCGTTGCCGAAAAAGGGAAGGAAGCCGCTATCCCGGCGGGCGAGTATGTCTGTGAAATGGCGGAAGCCGTCCATTCTCTTTGACAGAAAACGCAGAAACGAAAGAAAGGACCATTATGTGAAATGGTCCTTTTGGTTTTATGGTGATGCCAGCCGGAATCGAACCGCGCATTGCGGAGTTGAAAGCCCCGTTTCCTGACCGTTAGAAGATGGCACCGCTAACGCTGAGCACAGGATGTTGCACACGGCGATCTAGTGAACCACCGCATTTGACTGCTCAGCTAAAACAGCATGATATGGAGCATCAGGCAGGATTTGAACCTGCGCAAACAGGCGTTGCAGACCTGTTCCTTCAGCCACTTGGATACTGATGCATCTGGCAGTCCCGACGGGTGCTGCCCCCGCTGTCTCCGGCGTGACAAGCCGGCGCATCTGCTGCTATGCTACAGGACTGTATTGGTCGGAACGGCAGGAGTCGGACCTGCGAAACACGATTATAAGTCGTGCGTTTTGCCGTTAAACTACGCTCCAGATGGTGGACAGGGATGGATTTGAACCACCGCGCAGTTAAGACCTGAGTTACGGTCAGGCACATTCGACCTCTCTGTCACCTGTCCATTTATGGCGCCCGTCAGAGGATTCGAACCCCTGCGCCGGTCTCCCGGCCTTCCGGTTTTCAGGACCGGTCTCTTCAGCCGGACTTGAGTAGACGGGCGATTGGCTGCTCCGGAATGATTTGAACATTCATCTGCCGAGTCAGAGTCGGCGATCCTGCCGTTGGACGACGAAGCAATTTCTGGTGGATCTTCTCCGTTACGCTCGGAGCCCTTCTGTTCTTCAAACAGACGCTTCCACTAGGTTAGCTTAAGATCCGTTTGGGTGGTCGTAACGGTAACGCTCCGTTTCTCCGGCGGCCACAACGCCGGGTGCTGCTTTACCACTAACGATCACATAGATGGCTCAGGAACCCGGACTTGAACAGGGATCTGCCGGGTCAAAGCCGGCTGTCTTTTCCAGTTAGACGATTCCCGAAGGTAAGCGCCGGAAGGCGCTTTATTTTCTGATGACGAGTATATCGCTGACTGTGACGTTGAACAGATCTGCCAGGATGACAAGATTGTCCACGCTCGGCAGAGCGTCACCTCTCTGCCATTTGAAGATCGACTGCGGGTTGTTGAATCCAAGCGCGGTCTGCAGATCTTTCACAGTCATTTTGTTTTTCTTTCTCAGCGCAAGGATGTTTGCACCGGTGTCGATCATATCGATCCTCGGAACTGTATTCATTTCCTTTCCTCCATTATAAAACCGCTTGTTTCAGTTGGTGCTGCAGAACAAGCGGTCATAAAGTTATCCGTTGATCGATCTAAAAGAGATCAGAGTTTCCTTCTGCAGCAGTCATAACAAAAATCATCGTCGATAAAGTCTATTGAACGATGCTGGTGTTCCTCATACTGTGAATAATATCTGTTAAGAACTGCTTTCATTTTCAGATCTCCTTCCACCTGCCATTTTAAAGGAAAAAAGGAAGAAATCAAGTAAACCGCTGGTTTATACAAAAAACGCCATCCGCGGCGGACGACGTTTTATCTGGTTGTGTGTTGGATCGATCTACTCTTTCGCGAACGGCGTCTTCAGCCGGAAGAGATTCTTATACAGGGTATGCAGCATCAGCATGATATAGGCGACGAAGCCGGCCGCAAAACCGTTGTTGTAGAGGCACAGGAAACCGTGCAGGAAAGAGATATTGGGCGCCACATTGACATGGATCAGACCGGTGATCATACCGAAGATCGGTCCGAAATCGCCGGCGATCGGAGCCATGCAGGCGGAGTTCAAAGTCGTCGTCAGGATGCCTGTGCTTCCCAGATCATACTTGAAGATGAAGGAGCCCAGAACGATGCCCAGGATCGACCAGGGCATATTGGCCATATGCATACCGTAAGCCGCAAAACCCGGGATCGTCCAGATACAGGAGATGACGGGACCATTGATCTGTCCGCCGACCAGGAAGACATAAGCCGTCGCCATCAGTCCGCAGCCGCCCATGTTGATCAGGGTGACCGGGAAGGAAGCTTTAGAGAAGAAGTCCGCCGGCGCTTTGCCGGTCTGTTTAAGCAGTTCCTTCAGACCCTTGAAGCTCTTTCCGTTAAGGAAGAAGCCTTCGACGATCATGCTGAGATAGATCAGCCCGAAGAAAGTGCCGAGCAGAAGGTTGTTGCCGCCGGTGACCGGAAGCGCGTTCTTGGCATAGGTGAAGCCAAGGAAGCGAAAAAGCGTCGCGATCAGTGTGCAGCAGATGCCTGCGGCAAAACCCATATTGAACAGGTTGTAGCCTTTATGGATCGAGAAGGCATAGGACAGGATGTCCGCAGCCAGGAAACCGAGCAGACAGCCTACCGCGAAAGCAGCCAGCAGACGCAGGAATACCGGTCCCTGGACTTTCAGGAAGATATAGCTTACAAAAGGCGCCATGCAGGTCGAGAACAGCGATGTAACGACATGATTCTTGAACGGATCCTTCTTCATGCGGGAATAGAGGAAGACACCGCAGATCAGCGGCAGGATATTCAGGACATTCTCGCCATAGAAGGAATAACCGGCGACGATGAAACTGCTGGCGAAGTGTTTGCCGGCAGCGCCGGTATCGAAGATCTTCAGCAGTGTGACAACGAGCAGGAAGCACAGACCGGCGTTCACGAAGCCCGGTCCGAGACCGAAGTGAAAGGCATCAAATGCCAGAGCGGAATCGGAGCTGATTATCCCAATTAGGCCTTCTTTCAATTGTGTGAGTGAGGGACAGAGACAAACACCGAAGAGGATGAATAGACATGCGTAGACAAACAGGTGCGCAAAAATGAAGCTATCTCCCTTTTTCATGCCTTTATTATCGCATATTCGGCTGATAAAAACCGAGGATTTCGGGTAGAATGAGGATGAAGAAATGAGGGTAATAAAATGAAAAAACTGATCTTGCTTTTATTTACGCTGTGTCTTCTGATCAGCGGCTGCAGTCAGAAAGAAAAGACACCTGAAGAACTGCTGCAGGAAGCTTATGCCAAAGCCGAACAGCTTGATTCGATGACGATCACCGGTATGCTGGATCTGACTGTCAGCGCCGGCAGCGAGCTCGTTATTCCGATCGATCTGCTCATGAAAGTCGAAAGAGGTGATAAGGCAGATCCGAAAGATGATCTTTCCTACACTGAGATCACCGCAGAGGTCTTTGGCCAGCAGAGCAACACCAAGACCTGGGTGAAGGATGGCGTTTCCTACGTGGAGACGGCTGATAGAAAATATATAGGTGATACCGCGGAGACACCGGAGCCGGCAGCCTTTGATGCCGGAAAGATGGCGAAAGCGATCGCAGAGAACGCGGAATCGATCACAGCGGCTAAAAGCGGCGATTCCACAGTGATCACGGTCAAGCCAACAAAGAAGCTGATCGCGGCGATACTTGAAGCCGGCTCTGCGGAGGAGATCTCCGGCGACCTTCTGAATAATGAGGTCCTGGAAAGCCTGACATTTGATGACATTCTCATCACGATCGGCAAGGAGGGATATGTCGACAACATCCTGATCTCCGCTGCCGGCGAGGTAGAAGGGGTCAATATGAAGCTGTCGCTGGATCTGACCGTGTCTGACCGCAACGCGACGAAAGTTCCGGAATTCGATCCGGCAGAATTCACCGACGAACCCGAAACAGAACCGGAACCGACCGATGTTTCCGATGACAGCAAGCTGCTGGAGGTCACCTTTGAGGATGATGGTATCACTGCCGGTTTCGAAGCGAAAAAGGACAGCAATATCGCGATCGTATTTGACGAAGAAGAGTCTTTCGTCGAAATCTATGACGCGAAGTACGAAAACGAAAGAGCTCTCGGCCTCTTTTTGGGCGCTGATATGACGGATGAACTCCTTGAGGCCGTGCGCACCGGCAAGGACGGTTACGAACTGCGCGAAGAAGCTACAACGGATATCGGACCCTACGTTATCGGCTATTCACCTAAGGAGACCGAAATCTTCAATCCGGATACGATCTTCCTGGCCATGCGCTACGAAGGCTATGATCTCGGTTATGTGATGGTCGGTTTCGGCGGCGAAGAGGATTTCCTCGATCTTTTAGACAATCTCAGTTTTTATACCAAGTAATAAAGGAGACCGCTGATGAACGAGAAAGAATGCGTACGACAGTTCCTTAAGGCATTTCCGGAATACAAGGATGAATATGACGATCATATCCTGCAGAACGGAAAACTGCACATCCATGTCTTTTTCGGAGAGATCAACAGTCTGTTTCTCCGCACCAAACTGGACGAACCGGAGAAAGCGAAAGCGTATTTCGACTACGTGGAAAAAATGAACCGGGAAGGGGATGAAGCGGTACGGAAGATCGTCCGCCGTACGATCCTCGAACGCATCAAGGACGAACCGGGAGCCTGGGAGGTCTTCACAAAAACAGCCTCCGCGGAATTCGTACAGCAGGCACAGGAGATCCTGGAAGAACTCGGAAAATCCGCGCAGTAAGATCATTCTTTGAACAAATGAAAACAGAAGCCATGCACTGCATAGCTTCTGTTTTTTAGCATTCGGATCTTTTTTCTTATTGCGTGAGTTCCTGATAGAGTTTCGTGATCTCGCCGGTTTCTCTGCTGCCAAGCAGGAAATAGCCGTCTGCATTATGGATCAGCAGCCAGGGACCGTTCGTCGGATCCAGCATGACCTTGATCCGGTAATAGTCATCGGCTGTGAAATCGCCTTTGAGCAGCTTGTTGGTCCCGGTGCCCCAGTAGCGGCTGAGACCTTTCGGAAGCTTTTCCAGAAGCTCGATGCTGTCGGCACTTTCAAGATCGATCTCATAGTCTGTCCAGCCGGCCTCGGCTTTGAGGACATTTCCTTCCATTTTTAAGGAAATCGGCTGATAGCTCATCTGATCCAGCGCGATCCCCAGGAAAGGCATTCCCAGAAGAAGAAGGATCGTGGCGACAATCATGAACTTTCCAAAACCGGAAGCCAGGTTTACCGTAGAGTTCAAACCGATACGGGAATTGATGATCGCGTTATGATCGTCGGGATTGTAATAGAGAAAACCGCCAAGCCATTTGTCATCGTCATCGATATACGCGCCGGCACCGGAGGATTCCGTAAGTTTTTCCTGCATCTTGCGCATCCGCATTTCGATACGGAGCGCGAAGACACATACTGCGACCGTCAGTACGGTCATAAGCACAATGAGCAGTGTGCCGTTCTGCCGGCCGAAGAGGAAGATCAGACTGACGGAAGCCATCATCCAGGATATCAGCAGCCAGACTTTTCCCCAGTTGTAGCGGCGGATCCTTGTCAGAGCGATCGTCAGCTCGGTATTCTCATCGACCATCTCCGCTTTGTTGCGGTACAGATAGCGGTAACCGAACCAGAGGAGTATACAGCACACGGTGTTGATCAGATAGATCGGCCAGGAACTGCGGTCAAAAAGGAAGGGGAGAGCGCTGATGAGCACCGGCAGGGCAAAGAAGACAGGCGAGATCCAGCGTTCATTACCGATCGCGCGGGTATCCACATAGATCTTCCGGCTTTCCTTTTTCCAGCCTTTTTCAGCCTTGATGTCCATCAGCCGGCGGTGCGCTTTGATATAGGGAATGTAGGGCAGGAAGATACAGAGGTCGATCCAGATCATCCAGACAGTCATCATCCAGCGGTCAAGCTGCGGCAGCAGACAGATCAGCAGACTTCCGCACAGAGCGACAGTGATCAGGATCTCCGTCTTTTTGAATCTGTCGAGTACCGTGAGGACATCCGGATCCTCGTGAGCTTCCTGCGGCAGGGTAACACCAAGAACGATATTCTTTTTAAAACGGGTCTCGTTGATCAGCATCCAGCACATAAGGGGTGCGATCCAGATGGTTGAAAAGATAATGATCAGTTTCGTCGTCATTTGTTTCCTTCCTCCTCGTATAGCGTTTCACAGATCCGGAGGATCTCTTCTTTGGTAAGTCCGGCAAGACGGAGCTCGGAAAGATGGAGACGCAGCTGCTCCAGTGTAGCTGCGGGGACCTCGTTTCTTCCGGAGACAGCGACTTTCGCGCCGCTGCGGCGGTCCGTCGTGATATAACCTTCCTGTTTGAGGATCTGGTAAGCCTTGGACACCGTCATCATATTGATGCCGCTTTCTTCCGCCAGCGCCCGGATCGTGGGCAGCTGTTCACCCGGTTTCAGTTTGCCTTCGGCGATCCCGACGACGATCTGGTTGCGCAGCTGCTGGTAGATCGGCACACTGCTGTTGAAATCAAAGTTCAGGATCATAACATACCTCCTTGCATTAGAAATAGTAATGCAAATAATGCAAATTGTCAATATCGCCGGTTTGGGCATAAAAAAACTGTCTTTGCAGACAGTGATTCTTTAATGGTCGGAGAAAAGGGATTCGAACCCTTGACCTCTTCGTCCCGAACGAAGCGCGCTACCAAGCTGCGCCATTCCCCGATGACTATTAACTAGTATACCTTCAAAGATGCGATTGGGCAAGAGAAAGTTTACTTTTTGTTAATAGTTTTTTAAGTTTGCTATTCAGCCGGTGTTTCCGCCGGTGCTTCAATCGGTGTGTAGTAATCCGGCTGGATGAGACCGCTGGGATAGATATCGACCCGGACATTGCCGATGCTGATCTCGGTCTTATCCGGCAGATTGACGTGGTAGACCGCCTGTGTGTCCCACTCCGGATCGGTGCCGATCATGTAGTAATCGTATATGCTTTCGTCTTCGTTCGTCAGATCGACATAGCCGTTGCCACCACTGCTGTAGAAAATATCGTATACGCCTGCCGGGAAATCGCGTCCGGCTTTGTAGTTGCCGCTAACGAGCGTATAGCCTTCTTCCGCCCACGGTTCACGTCCGGCGAGCGGCGCGGTGGATGCGTCTGTCGATGTCAGTTTCAGGGTCACACCGTCGATCTTCAGCGTATTTCCGTCATTCAGGATCATACCGCGAAAGGAATTGGAATAGCCGTCATCATACGTTCCCATCGATTCGCTTATACGGCCGAAATCGTAATTGTCACTGGTGACATAGCCGTTGCCGCGGATGACCTCGAGGTCATAGGTTCCGCTCGGGATATCGACGCCGGCAGTATAGTAACCGCTCTGCAGATAGAGAGTGAGCGCTTCTCCCTCGACCGGGACGGCCGGTTCGCTGGTCGTCTGCGCGCTCGGCTCATAGGATGGCGCCGGTTCCGGTTCATGTTTGGCGGTGATCACGCTTACGGCGATAATGCCGGCGATGACCGCTACGATCAGGACAGCCATGATAACGATCATGGAAGCTTTTAAGCGTGTTTCTTTTTTCTGTTGTTCGCGATTCTTTTTCGCTAATTCTGCTAAGTTTTTCATTGCGTTACTATTCTAGCATAATTTCCCGTGCGGAAAGTATAATTAGAATATGAATGCCCGGGAAACACGCAGACTGGTAAAACGGCAGTATAACGCGATCTTTTTTGCTTTTGTGATCATTTTCGCTTTGATCGCGCTGCATTTTTATCTGCGTCCGGAAGCGGGTCCGAAAGAGGGACTGTATAAGATCGACTATGTTTCCGACGGTGACACGCTCATCGTCAATATCGAAGGGGAAAAGAAATTTGTCCGGCTGATCGGGATCGACTGTCCGGAATCTGTTCACCCGGATGAAACGAAGAATACCCCGGAAGGGAAGCTGGCAGCTGAACATACGCGCGAGCTTGCCGCGGGGCACAGCTGCTATCTTGAATATGATTCTGTCACCATAGACGATTACGGCAGGACGCTGGCCTATGTCTGGCTCGACGACGGGACATTTCTGAATGAGCAGATCCTTGCTGACGGCTATGCGGAGCTTTTGACCATTCCGCCGAACGTCCGCTACAGCAATCGTTTCCAGAAAGCGTATCATCAGGCCAGAGAAGAGGGGAAAGGATTATTTCAAAAGGATTAGCACTCAACGCTTGACAGTGCCAGATAATGTGTTACACTATAGTTGTTAGCAGTCGAACAATGACAGTGCTAAAAGAAAGTTGAGGTAGTTTATTATGAAATACGTTCCAAGCACATTAAACTTTTTCGATGATGCATTTGATGATATGTTCTTCTCACCGATGTTCCGTTACACTTCCCAGAATAATCTGATGAAGACCGATGTCCGTGAAAAGGATGGACTTTATATCCTGGATGTCGAGCTTCCGGGTTACCAGAAGGAAGATATCAATCTGGAACTGAAGGAAGGCTATCTGACGATCTCCGCAAAGCAGAACACTTCCAATGAGGAAAAGGATACAAGAGGAAACGTGATCCGCAAGGAACGTTATTCCGGTTCCTGCTCCAGAAGCTTCTATGTCGGTGAAGGTGTTGAGCCGGAAGACATCAAGGCCGGATTTGAGAACGGTATCCTGAAAGTCACACTTCCGAGCAAGAAGGAAAAGAAAGTCGAACCGGTCAGACGCATCACGATCGAATAATCATCTGAAATACAGCCATCTGCGGATGACTGTATTTTTTTATCTGAAAGAAAAACAGACCATTCCGGAGAATGGTCTGTTTGTTTTTAGTCTGTGTAGTTGTCGAAGTAACCCTGGATCAGGACGACCGGTGTGCCCTTGTCGCCGCTGCCGCTGGTCAGGTCGCACAGGGAACCGATCAGGTCTGTCAGCTGACGCGGGGTCGTACCTTCGGAAGCCATCTTGCCGACCAGGTTCTTTTCTTTTTCCTTGATACGGTCGGAGATCGCGTTGCGCAGTTCTTCGCCGGAAAGATCCTTGAAGTCGTTATCTGCCAGGTATTTCAGTTTCAGTTCGTTCGGAGTGCCCTTGAGGCCTTCGGTGTAAGCCGGGGAAACGACCGGGTCAGCCAGTTCCCAGATCTTGCCCTGCGGATCCTTGAAGGCGCCGTCGCCATAGATCATGACTTCGATGTTCTTGCCGGACATTTCTGCCAGGATCTTAGCGGTTTCGGAGACGAATTTCTCGCCATATTCCGGGAAGAGCTTAACGCTCTCTTCAGTGGCCTTGTTGGAGCCGAGCAGACCGTACTTGCTGTTGAAGCCGCTGCCGTCGACCGAAGTGGTCAGGATATCATCCATACCCAGAACGATCTCAGCGCCTGCTTCCTTAAGCAGTCTCTTGGAACGGAAACGGGAGTGGATGTCACATGTTAAGACTTTCTTTGTATAGTTCAGGATGGCCTGCGGACGGTTCGCAAAGATGATCTCTGCTTCCGCTCCTTCCTTATTGATGATCTCTTCATAGTAGGAAACGTAATCCATTCCGGTGAACGGATGACGGTTCTCGCCGAATAATTCGCGGTATTTCGCCAGATCGAGGACATCGGTATAGGGATCGATGCCTGCATCGTCGAGCTGATCAAGGCTGACGAGCTGGTTGCCGACTTCGTCGCTCGGATAGCTGAGCATCAGAACGATCTTTTTGGCACCTCTGGCGATGCCTTTCAGACACATAGCGAAGCGGTTACGTGAGAGGATGGGGAAGATGACGCCGATCGTTTCTCCGCCAAGCTTTTCCCTGACATCTTTGCCGATCGCATCGCAGGTTGCGTAGTTGCCCTGAGCTCTGGCAACAACGGATTCAGTGATTGCTACGACATCGCGATCTCTCAGAACGAAGCCTTCGCTGTAGGCAGCGTCCATGACGGACTGAGCGACGATGGTCGGAAGATCATCACCATTACGGATGATCGGGCAGCGGATTCCACGGGAAACAGTTCCAACTCTTCTTTCGAACATAAACATGAACCTCACTTTTACTTTTTAATAATACACGATTTCCGCATTTCGACAAGAAAAGCTTGTATAATAATTGCATGTATTTACAGGAAGTCATCGTTGTCGAGGGAAAGAACGACACCCGCAGGCTGCAGATGTTTTTTGATGTAGACACGATCGAGACCGACGGCTACCGTCTCCGTCCGGAGGTGCTGGCACTGATCCGTGAAGTGAATGAGCGCCGCGGCGTGATCATTTTTACCGATCCCGACACTCCCGGGGAGAATCTCCGCCGCCGTATCAACGAAGCTGTTCCGGGAGCGAAAAACGCCTTCCTGTTAAAAAAGGATGCCCGCACCAAGCACAAAGTCGGTGTCGAGCACGCGTCAAAAGAAGTTTTAGAGGAAGCGCTCAGCCGCTTCCTGACATATACGGAAAAGAAGGAAGAGACCCTGAGCCTTGCGGATTTCCAGGATCTCGGACTTTGCGGAAGAGCAGACTCCGGCGCCAGAAGACAGAAAGTCGCCGCTGCCTTTCCGGTCGGAGAGGTCAATGCCAAGACCATGCGTCAGCGTCTGAATATCCTGCAGCTGAAAAAAGAGGACATCGAAAGGATCTTATGAACAGAATCATCGCCACACCTTCCGCAGTGAAGGAACTGCTAGCCAAATATGATCTGCATGCCATGAAGCGTTTCGGGCAGAATTTTCTGATCAATCCGGATATCGCCGAGAAGATCGCCGCAGCTGCCTGTGATCCGGACTGTCCCTGTATCGAGATCGGGCCCGGCCTTGGCTCGCTGACACAGTTTCTGTGCGAGAAGGCGCCGGCCGTCTATACCTATGAGATCGACAAGAAACTCGTTCCGCTTCTCGAAGAGGAGCTGAAGGAGTATGAGAACCTGCAGGTCGTCAACGTCGACTTTATGGAACTCGATCTGGAGCAGGTCCCTTACAAAGATGAGGAAGTGACTTTCTGCAGCAACCTGCCGTATTACATCACCACCGCGATCATCTCGAAGCTTCTCGAAAGCAGCCTGAAGATCCGCCGCATGGTGCTGATGATGCAGAAGGAAGTCGCGGAACGGATCGATGCCGGCACCGGAGATAAGGAATACGGCGCGGTCACCGTTCTTCTGAAGAAGTATTATTCCATGAAACGGCTGACGAATCTGACGCCGGCCTCTTTCCTGCCGCGTCCGCAGATCGATTCGACCGTCGTTGTGCTGACCCCGAAAGGCATCGCCAATGACCCTGGCTTCAACGCGTTCGTCTACGAATGCTTCGCGCAGCGCCGCAAAACGCTCGCCAACAATCTGAAGAACCGCTGTGAAGCCGCTGTTCTCGCGGAGGCTCTTGCCTCGCTTTCTTTGAAGGAGGGAGTGCGTCCCCAGGAGCTGAGCGTTGCCCAGTATGAAGCTTTATATGAGGTGCTGAAATGATCGAGAAAGCCTACGCCAAGATCAATCTGGCACTGGATGTGACAGCCTGCCGTGAGGACGGTTATCACGAACTCGAGATGGTCAATCTGCCATTGAACTTTTTTGATACGCTCACGATCGAGGAAGCGGAGAAGACAAGCTATCACTGCAACCGCTCCTATATCTATTTCGATGAAAAGAATACGGTCGTAAAAGCGCTGAACCTTCTGAAGGAGCGTTTCTGCATCGACAAAGAATTCACCGTGATCCTGCAGAAGCACATCCCGACAAGAGCCGGCCTCGGCGGCGGTTCAGCCGACGCGGCGGCAGTCTTCCGGGCATTACGGAAAATGTATTCGCTGCGGGCGAGCAAAGAGGAATGGATCTCTCTGGCGACGAAAGTCGGCGCCGATGTCCCTTACTGTCTTTTCAACCGTCCGGCCATCGTCCGCGGGATCGGGGAGAAACTGGATTTTTTTGAACTGAAAAATACCTATACCTTCCTGCTGGTAAAGCCCCGCCGGGGCGTTTCCACCAAGGAAGCCTTTGACCGTCTGGATATGGATCTCTGCGATCATACCGATGTTGCCGCCCTGGCGCAGGCACTGCGTGAAGGCAACGACCGCAAAGCTTTCCCACTGATGAAGAACTCCCTGGAACGCAGTTCTTTTGAGATCGAACCGGCTGTCCGCAAGATCAAGACGCATCTTTTAAAGGAAGGCTATGACCCGGTCATGATGAGCGGCAGCGGCGCGACGGTTTTCGCGATCTGTGAGAACAACGAGAAGACGCAGAAGATCATGGAACAGTTCCGCAAACATGGAAATTTCGTACGAATCTGTACAAACCTGACCATTTGAGAAACATAGTTCGCTATAAGCAAAATCTATATACATAACAGGTAAAAAAATTGTAAAATGAGGTACATGGAAAAAAGCGCGATCCTTCTTGTCCGTAACAAAGATCTGATTTCCGAAGGAATTCTGGGAAAAAAGCTTTTTGAATACACAATGGATACTTTAAAAACGGCTTCGATTGAAACCGTTTATTATTGTGGAAATGACGTGCAGGATGATCGTTTGACATATGCTTCTTCCTATAAGCGGCTCTTTGATGAGCTCTCTCAGGAAGAAGGCCGTATCCTTCTGGTCGATATCGACTATCCTTTCCTGCGTCCGGAAACTCTTTCGGCCATGCTGGAGAGCGAAGGGAACCTCGTACTGGCGGATTACGCGGACATCACCGACGTCTTCGCTCTGGATAAAGCAGACCTCAACTCGCTTGAGGAACTCTACTTTGACCAGATGCCTTTCGGCGATGATACCGAAAAGATGCGTGTCAGCGATGCCCCGAGCCTCTCGATAGCGAAGGAATTCGAGAAAGACCGCATCAACCGCAACTGGCAGGAAAAGGGCGTGCACTTTGAAGACCCGGACCGTGTCTATATCGGACACGACGCGGAACTTGGAGCAGGCGCCAGACTCGGCATTGATGTAGCTGTTCTGGGAAAGAGCACCGTCGGCGAAGGCAGTGAGATCGCCTCCTTCAGCCATATTGAAAACAGCACGATCGGCAGTGACTGCCGGATCGGTCAGACTGTCATGAAGAATTCGTCCCTCGGCGACCGTGTCCGTCTGGGCTCCTATACGGAGATCGGCAACGGATGCAGCTTCGCGGAGGATGTCACGATCGGAGGTTTTTCCTCCTTACAAAACGTTTCCGTCGGGAAGAGCACAGGTATCGGGACTCACTGTTCCCTCAGCTTTACCCGGATCGGCGAATGTGTCCGCATCGGCAGCGGTGTGAGCGCGATCGATCCTGACGGCGGAGACGATGATCTGGTCGAAATCAAGGACTATGCGTATATCGGAAATAACGTTATACTGGTCGCGCCGGTAACCGTCGGCGAGATCGCTGCGGTCGCAGCCGGTACGACGCTGACCGAAAACGTGGAGGACGGAGACTCTGTTATCGGACGCACCCGTCAGCTGACCCGTAAAGGCATGGGCCTGGAATATATTGCAAAGGAGAGCAAGAGATGAAAGACACGATGACGATGGTATTTGGACTTACTGCTAACCTTGACCTGGTCAATGAGATCTGCGAATATCTCAAGATCAAGCCGGGCAAGATCTCTGTCAGCCATTTTGCTGATGGAGAGATCCTTGTTGAACCGGAAGAGAGTGTCCGCGGAAAGCGCGTATACCTCGTCCAGTCGAGCTGCAAACCGACGACTGAGCATCTGATGGAGATCCTGATCGCTGTCGATGCCTTCCGCAGAGCGAGTGCCCGCGAGATCACCTGCATCATGCCGTATTTCGGCTATGCCAGACAGGACCGCAAGGCACGCCCGCGTCAGCCGATCACTTCCAAACTGGTAGCCGACCTGATCAGCACCGCCGGTGCCGACCGTGTCGTCATGTTCGACCTTCACGCTGCCCAGATCCAGGGCTTCTTCAACTGCCCGACTGATAACCTGACCACGATCCCGATGATGGGCGCTTACTTCAAGCGTCATCCCAAGATCAAGCTGAAGAATACCGTTGTCGTATCCCCGGACCACGGCGGAACGACCAGAGCCAGAACGCTTGCCGAGATCCTCGAGGTCCCGCTCGCGATCGTTGATAAACGCCGTCCGCAGGCCAATGTCGCCGTTGCCAATGATGTCATCGGTGATGTTGCCGGAAAAGACTGTATCGTCGTTGACGATATCTGCGATACCGGCGGATCGCTTGTCGCCAGCTGCGATATCCTGAAGGATAAGGGCGCGAAAGACATCTATGTCGCGATCGCTCATCCGGTCTTCTCCGGCAATGCCGTAGAAAAGATCCATAACTCCTGCATCAAGGAAATGGTCGTCAGCAACACCATCCCGCTGAGCGAGGAAGCAAAGAAATACAAGAAGATCAAAGTCGTCTCCGTCGGCAAGCTGCTGGCAGGTCTGATCGACGCGATCTCCAACAATACACCGGTCTCTGAGATCTACAACTTCAAGGACCATTCATTTGATTTCTAGGATGACACTTCGTCATCCTTTTTCTATAATCGAAGTATGAAACTTCGCACAGACGAAAAAGGGCTCTATCTCTCCGGAACTCCCGAAGAGATAAAGGAAAAGACGGAGATGCTTCTTTCCGCGCGTTATAAAAACGCCGCTGTCGAAAAGGAAGGGGAAGCTTTTCTCCCTTTTCTGCATGAGTCCGTCCCGAAAAAGGGAAACGGCACGAAGATCCTCTATAAGGACCAGTTTCTGGCAGTTGCCTATAAGCCGAAAGGGCTGCTTGTGCACGATGACGGAAACGCTTCGGACAATCTGCAGGATCAGGTAAGTGAAAAGCTCGGGATCTCCGCGCAGGCGCTGCACCGTCTGGATACCGATACCGACGGACCTGTCCTTTTCTCGCTTTCGCCGGTCTTCCAGGCCGCAGCTGACCGCATGGTCTTCGAGCGGAAGATGCACCGCGAATATCTCGCCTTCGTGGAAGGGGAAGTAAAGAAGGAAAGCTTCACGATCGAAAAGCCGATCGGCAAGGACCGCCACCGCAACAATGTCTACCGGGTCTCGAAAAGCGGTAAGGCAGCCTGCACGCACTTTGAGCTTCTCGGAACAAACGGAAAGCAGTCTGTGTTACGCTGTACTTTAGAGACCGGAAGGCGGCACCAGATCCGGGTGCACCTGTCTTCCGCAGGATATCCGCTGATCGGGGATACGCTTTACGGAAAGAGTTCCGCATTGCCGCTGGGACTCAGCGCCGTAAAACTCTCCTTTCTGCATCCGGTCTTCGGCAAGGAGATCGCTGTGACCTGCGATTTTGACGAAAGGTATCAGAAGATCTACCAGAGCTGTGTGAGGAAAAGACATGAAAAAAGATAAGACGAACGCGATGCGGGCGCTGGATAAGGCCGGCATCGCCTATGAGACATACTATTACGATCTGGGAAAGGAGCCTTTCAGCGGCGAAGCAGTCAGTGAACTGCTCGGTCTGAGCGAGAGCGAATGCTTCAAGACGCTGGCCTGCCGCCATGAGAGAGAACTCTTTTTACTGGTGATACCGGTCGACCGGACCCTGGATCTGAAGAAGGCATCCGCCTTTCTGAAGGTCAAGAATCTGGAGATGGTCAAAGTCCGGGAACTGAAACAGACCGTTGGCTATGAGCGGGGCTCGGTCAGTCCGCTCGGGGTCATCGTCCGCCACCGCACAGCTTTCGACAGCTCAGCCCTGAACTACGAACACATCGAGATCAGCGGCGGAAAGCTCGGGATCGGTCTGAAGGTCAAAGGAAAAGAACTGATCGAATATCTGAACGCGGAGGTAGGGGATCTATGTCAGTAAAAGCAGTCTTCTTCGATCTTGACGGCACACTGCTGCCGATGGATGAAACCAAATTTACGAAATTCTATTTCAGTGAGCTGGCGAAAGAGGTCAAGTCTTTCGGCATCGAACTGATGCCGCTCAGCGTTTCGATCTGGAAAGGCGTCAAGGCCATGGTCAAAAATGACGGCACGATGACGAACTATGAATGCTTCTGGATCTCCTTCTTTGAGGATTTCCCGCAGCTGCTCTCCCGCAAGGAGGAAGTCATCGCTGCGATCGGTCATTTCTATGAGACGAGCTTTGCCAATTCGAAGATCGCCACCGGCGAGAATCCGCTGGCTTTAAAGATGGTCCGTCTTCTGCAGGAACAGGGGTATCCGCTGATCCTGGCGACGAATCCGATCTTCCCTTATACAGCAACTGCCACCCGCATGTCCTTCGTCGGTCTGAAGCCGGAGGATTTCAAGGATGTCAGCGCCTACGAGAACTGCAGCTACGCCAAGCCGAACCCGCAGTATTATACGGACATGCTGGAGCGTAACGGTCTCAAGCCGGAGGAAGTCCTGATGATCGGCAACGATTTCAATGAGGATGTCGTTCCCACGAGAACCTTGGGCATGCGCAGCGTCCTCGTCAGCGACTGTCTGCTAGGGGAACCGGACGACCAGGTCCGGGTCATGAGCTTCGCGGAGCTCTATGAACAGATCCGCGATAAGAAACTGGAAGAACTGTATCAGAATTAGAAAACAAGCTTACATACATAGGATTGGGAGGTAGATGAGCCATGTATGATGTAAAGGAAAAATCGCTGCGCACCCTGCAGAAGGATCTTGAAGCAGGGAATGTCACTTCGGAAGAACTCGTTTTCGCTTATCTGCAGCGGATCGCAGACTTCGACCAGTTGGGTCCGGCACTTCATTCGGTTTTGGAGATCAATCCCGACGCGATCGATATCGCTGCCGCGCTCGACCGTGAACGCAGGATAAAAGGCAGCCGGGGACCGCTGCACGGGATCCCGGTGCTCGTCAAGGATAATATCGCGACCGGTGACCGCATGCATACATCCGCCGGTGCCGAATCCTTAAAAGACAATTTTGCTGCCGATGATTCTGAGGTCATCCGCAAATTGCGCGAGGCCGGCGCCGTCATCCTCGGCAAGACCAATCTTTCCGAATTCGCCCGTTTCATGGCGATGGAAGTTCCCAATGGCTATTCCGCCCGCGGCGGTCAGTGCAAGAGCCCTTACGGGGAAGATGTCGATCCGCTTGGCTCCTCGACCGGTTCCGGTGTTGCCGCCAGCATGAGTTT
>JAUNQE010000002.1:53202-78320 GCA_030536365.1 Erysipelotrichaceae bacterium
GGTGCTGTCCTGGTACAGGACTGCGATCTTCCGGAAGTCGTTCCGGCAGCCGGTTTCCTGACAGCGGCTGTCATGCATTTTGAATTCAAGCGTTATATGGATGCCTGGCTGGCGGATTACTGCACACTGCCGGATATCCGCACTCTGAGCGATATCGTGAAATACAACCGCGAACACGCGGAAACGGCGATCAGATACGGCCAGGATATCCTGGAAGCCTGCGCCGAAACATCGGGAAATCTGACCGAGAGCGCTTATCTGCAGGATAAGGTGCGCGTGCTCCGTGAATCCCGCGCCGGTATCGACGGACTGCTGAAAGAGAAGAAGCTTGACGCGGTCGTCTGCCCCGGTCCTTCGGCGATCGTCCCGACAGCCGGTTATCCGATCCTTTCGGTTCCGGCCGGTATGGCGGAAGACGGACGTCCGATGGGTCTCTCCTTCGTCGGAGGCGCCTACAGCGAAGCGCAGCTTCTTGCCTACGGTTACGCTTTTGAACAGATCTCCGGTCTGCGCGTCATTCCCGAGTACTGAGAATACTTTAAATAAAAAGAGATCCGATCCATAAAAAAAGGGGACCGTTCTAGCGGTCCCCGTAGGGGTCGATCCCTTTGTCTGCGTACCAGACCTCACGCCGCTGAGGTCTTTTCTTTTTGACCTCTTTGGGCTTTGCCGGCGGAAGCAGGCGCCGCAGCAGTCCGGCCTGGATGCCGGCGACGACTTCCTCGCCCAGTTGTCTTGTCTCGGGATCAAGCAGCCAGCTCTGATCGCCGCGGCGGTACATCATAGCGATACGGTCGAGATCGCCGTCGCTCCAGACGATCTCGAGGGAGAGGCCGACAGGCCGTACGTTTTTGATCGTGATGAACATAAAATAAAAACCTCCTTATGACAGACAAAAACATGTCTGACTGTCATTTCTTCGAGGTTTGCACCGTTATCTTACCATATTCCCGCTAAAACGCAAGAGAAAAGGCATCTTGCGATGCCTTGAATCACCTTACGCTTCTTTCGGAGCTTCCGGGTTATCTTCCTTCTTGTTGTTTCTTCTCGGATTGTTGCGGTTGCCGCTGTTGCTGCGCTGTGCAGGACGGTTGTTCTGCTGCTTCTTGAGGAGATCGCGGATCTCTTCGAGCAGGACGACATCATCCGGTTTGGCAGCCGGTTTTGCCGGTTCCGGTGCTTTCGGCTTTTTCAGCTTGTTGACAGTCTTGATGACAGTGAACAGGCAGAGCGCGATCGCCAGGAAGTTGATGATGGCCTGGATGAAATTGCCGTAGGCAAGAGTAGCTGTGCCGACGGTAACGCTCAGCTCGGAGAAATCATGACCGCCGATGATCATGCCGATGATCGGCATGAAGATATCATTTACCAGTGAACCGATGATCGCCTGGAAAGCGCCGCCGATGATCACGGCGACTGCCAGATCGATGACGTTGCCGCGCATGATGAATTCCTTGAATTCCTTAACCATATTTTTCATTATCTGCGTTCCTTTCTAGTATGCATTCATTCTATCACTTCTCTTTGAAAAAGCTGTAAAAACTTCTGCGCCTTTAAGAAATTTAAAGTAGAATGAAATCAATGAAAAGATCCGGTGTATTACTTCCCCTGGCATCCCTTTCCTCGCCGTACCTGATCGGTGACTTCGGCCCGGATGCCTACCGTTTCGGCAGACTTCTGAAAGCTGCCGGTTTTTCCTATTGGCAGATCCTGCCGCTTCAGCCCCTGGGCTACGGCAACTCGCCATATCAGTGCACATCCTCCAAGGCGATCGAGGAGAGCTATGTCTCCCCCGAGCTTTTACAGAAGGAAGGGCTGATCAAAGAACTTCCCAAAAAGACGCGTGTTTCTTCTGTCCGTTATGAGGAAGCGAAACAGCTCAAGCGTTCCCTTCTGAAAGAAGCCTACGCGAATTTTGATAAGCATAACGAAGAGTATCTGGCCTTCGCAAAAGAAGAATGGGTCAGGGAATATGCGATCTTCGCCTGTTTCAAGGAACTTTTCGACCGCAAATGCTGGCTCGACTGGGAGGAACCGTACCGTTCCTATGCCCTGCACCGTGATCCCGCGCTTCCCGAAAAACATAAGGAAGCGATCGACTTTGAGATATTTATCCAGTACATACTGCGAAGGCAGTTTGACGCTTTAAAGGAATATCTGCATTCGCTGAAGATCGAACTGATCGGCGACATGCCGTTCTATGTCGGCATCGATTCCGCGGATGTCTACTATGACCGTGACAGCTTCTGTCTTGATAAGGACGGCAATCCCGTATGGATCGCCGGTGTTCCGCCGGATTACTTCTCGGCGACCGGGCAGCGCTGGGGCAATCCGATCTATAACTGGAAGAAGATGAAGGAAGACGGCTATGGTTTCTGGTTTGACCGTCTGCACAGCGCCGCCTCGATGTACGATGTGATCCGTATCGATCATTTCCGCGCTTTCGATACCTACTGGCGTATCCCGGCGGAGGAGAAGACCGCCGTTGTCGGCAAGTGGATCGTCAATGACGGCGATGATTTCTTCACCAAACTGTTCAAAAAATATCCCAAGATGCGGATCATTGCCGAAGACCTCGGTGATCTCCGTCCGGAAGTGCTGCAGCTGCGTGATCGCTACCGTCTGCCCGGCATGCGGGTGATCCAGTTCGATATCTTCTCACCCTTTAAAAAACACCAGGTGACCTATCTCGGCACCCATGACAATGACTCCACGCTCTGCTGGTACGCGGAGCTTGATAAAGCGACCCAGAAGAAGATCCTGCGCCGTTTCCGCCGCGCTTATCCGGGAATGGAGCTTGGCGACGCTTTCCTGGCCTACGCTCTGGACGCCAAAAGCGAGCTCGTGATCCTTTCCGCCAACGATATCCTCGGTGACACGCGCCGTATCAACACCCCGGGCACGACCGGTTCCCCGGACTGGGAGTACAAACTGACCTCCCTGAAGGGCTTTAAGGAGAAAGTGCCGTTCTTAAAGGAACGCAACGTGCTGCGAAAGGAGAAGGCATGAAATACGATGCGATCGTCGTCGCCTCCGGCCAGGGAACGCGGATGCGTCTGAACTTCAACAAGGTCTTTCTGAACATCGGCAACAAGACGATCCTGGAAAGAGCCTGCACGCCTTTTCTGGAAGACAAGGACTGCAAGAGCGTCGTCGTAGTGACCCAGAAAGAGAACTTTGACAAAGTCGTCGCGCACGAAAAGATCCTGCTGACGGAAGGCGGAAAAGAGCGCAAGGATTCTGTCTGCAACGGTCTTGCCCTGTGTAAGAGCCGCTATGTCCTGATCCATGACGGAGCCCGTCCCTTCCTTGAGAAAACGGATCTGGAGAATCTGAAGAAAGAGCTGAAAGACTGCGATGCCGCGATCCTGGCGCACCGCTGCACCGAGACGGTCAAACGGGTCACCGGCAAGGTGATCACCGGGACGGTCGACCGCAGTGAACTGATGTTCGCGCAGACGCCGCAGGGATTCAGGCGCAAACTGCTCAAAGAGGCCTACGCAAGCCTCGGCGATCAGCAGAACTACACCGATGACGCCTCCGTGCTTGAAGCCTACGGCAGGGAAGTACGCATCGTCGAAGGCTCTCCGCGCAACCGCAAGATCACCTATATCGAAGATCTGCCATGAGCTTTGCGGCATTCCGCGAAGCTTTTTTTATAGCAAGATCCCTATCAAAACAAACAGGATCGATGTAATTTTGTAAAAATTATACATTTGACTAAATTAGTGTTGCTAAATTAGATTAAAATGGTAATATTTAATTTAAGGAGATAGGTATGTTAGGAAAAGTCAAACGTTTCAACAAAACCAAGGGTTACGGGTTTATTACCCTTGAAGATGGACGTGATGTTTTCTTCCATTACTCTGAATTGGTGATGGAAGGATTTAAAACCGTTGATGAGGGCGCTACTGTCGAATTCGATCTCTTCGAAGGCGAAAAGGGCCTCCAGGCTCACAACATCAAAACGCTGTAGTTCAGGCGTTCATCCACAGTAAAACGACCGGCCTCAAATAGACCGGTCGTTTTATGATATAATTAAATGAATGTAACGGAGGTGGCCCCTATGGGACTTTTAGATAAACTGTTCAACACGGATAAGAAGGACCTCGCGGAAGTCGAAAAAGCCGTTCGTCCGGTCGAATCCTTTGCGCAGAAGATGCATGACATGGAGGACGATGAGCTTCAGGGGATGACCCAGAAATTCCGTGACCGTCTGGCGGCCGGGGAAACACTGGATGACATCATGCCGGAGGCTTTTGCGGTCGCCCGCGAAGCGGCGAAGCGTGTCATCGGCGAATATCCGTATTTCTGCCAGCTGGAAGGTGCCTATGTCCTGCACCGCGGCGACATTGCGGAAATGAAGACCGGTGAAGGTAAGACCCTGACATCCGTCATGGCCGTCTACCTGAATGCCCTCAGCGGACACGGTGTCCACGTCATCACCGTCAACGAATATCTGGCCGAGCGTGACAGCCAGTGGATGGGACAGATCCACCGTTTTCTCGGTCTGACCGTCGGTCTCAACAAGCACGCGATGACCCCGGCTGAGAAGCGCAAGGCCTATAACTGCGATATCACCTATACGACCAACTCGGAAGTCGGTTTCGACTACCTGCGCGACAACATGGTCACCCGGGTCGAAGACCGCGTTCTGCGTGAGCTGAACTTCGCTCTCGTCGACGAAGTCGACTCCATCCTGATCGATGAATCGCGTACGCCTTTGATCATTTCCGGCGGGGAAAGACAGACCGCCAACGAATATGTCCGCGCGGACCGTTTCGTCCGCCGTCTGAAAGAGGACGAGGACTATGTCATCGATATCAAGGGCAGAAACATCCAGCTGACCGAGCAGGGCGTTGCCAAGGGCGAGCAGTTCTTCAAGGTCGAGAACCTTTACGACACCAACAACACCGCGCTCGTCCACTACATCAGCCAGGCGCTGAAAGCCAACTACATCATGCACAAGGACGTTGAATACGTCGTCGAGAATAAAGAGGTCATCATCGTTGACCAGAACACCGGCCGTAAGATGCCGGGACGTGAATACTCCGACGGTCTGCATCAGGCGATCCAGGCCAAGGAAAATGTCCCGATCCGTCAGGAAACGACCACCCTGGCAACGATCACCTACCAGAACTTCTTCCGTCTCTACAACAAGCTCGCCGGTATGACCGGTACCGCCAAGACCGAGGAAGAGGAATTCCTGGATATCTACAACATGAAGGTCGTGGTCATCCCGACCAACCGTCCGGTCATCCGTGACGACCGTCCGGACCTTGTCTTCGGCACCAAGAAGGCAAAATACAAAGCGCTGATCAACGAGATCGTTGAACTGCATGCCAAGGGCCAGCCGGTCCTCGTCGGCACGATCTCGGTCGAAACTTCCGAACTCATCTCCAAGATGCTGAAGGAACGCAAGATCCGCCACGAAGTCCTGAACGCCAAGAACCATGCCCGTGAAGCGGAAATCATCTCCAAGGCAGGCCAGGTCGGCGCGCTGACCATCGCCACCAACATGGCGGGCCGTGGTACCGATATCAAGCTGACCCCCGAATCCAAGGAACTCGGCGGTCTGGCCGTTCTCGGTTCTGAGCGTCATGAGAGCCGCCGTATCGATAACCAGCTTCGCGGTCGTTCCGGCCGTCAGGGCGATCCGGGTTTCTCCCGCTTCTATGTCTCCCTCGAGGATGATCTGATGGTCCGTTTCGGAAGCGAACGGGTCCAGGGCCTCTTCAACCAGATGGGCGATGAGCCGATCGAAAACAAGATGGTCACCAAGTCGATCTCCAGTGCCCAGAAACGCGTTGAAGGCGTCAACTTCGATATCCGTAAGACCCTGCTCGACTACGACGATGTCCTGCGCCAGCAGCGTGAGACGATGTACGAGCAGCGCAACTACATTCTTGAAAACGAGGATGTCCACGGTGTCGTCAAGACGATGTTCGACCGTGTATTCGCCGATGATGTCCATCAGTACACCGTTGTCGACGGCCGCAAGGAAACAGTCGATATCGACGGTCTGCTTGAGCATCTGAAGGAATTCGGCGTCAACCTGCCTTACGATAAGGACGATTTCAACGGACTCGCTCCGGAAGAGATCGCCAGCAAATGCTCCGAAAAAGCCTGGTCGATCTATGAACGCAAGATCGCGCCGGTCAAGGAACAGATCCTGCCGGCGGAAAAGACGATGGTCCTGCGGGTCATGGACCGTGCCTGGATCAACCATATCGATATCATGTCCAAATTAAGAGAAGGCATCCACCTGCGCTCCTATGCCCAGAACAACCCGCTGCAGGCCTATGTCAGCGAGGGCTACGAGCTCTTTGAGGACATGATGAACACCATCAGCCGTGAAGTCGTGCTCTTCTGCAACAAAGTAAAAGTGATCATTAAGAAAGAGGAAAAGAACTAATGGAACTTTACGAAATCAAAGTCAGCCTGACCGCTTCTCTCAAGAAGTTAAAAGAGTTAGGCGACTCTCTTTGACCTTGCTGCCTTAAGTAAAAAGATCGACGAGCTCGGGGAAGCCCAGAACGATGAGAAGTTCTGGGAAGATCCCAAGAAAGCGCAGGGCGTGATCCGTGAATACAACACGCTGCGCAAGCTCAAGTCGGAATACGAGAATAACAGCGCCGCTCTCGAGGACCTCTATGCCTCCGTCGAAGCTCTGGGTAAGGACTATGATCCCGAGCTCTACGCCCTGGTCGAAGAGGAATACGGCGACGCGATCAAGAACTTCGAACAGTTTGAGATCGATGTCCTGCTGAGCGACCGCTATGACCATGCCTCCGCCTACCTTGAGATCCATCCGGGTGCCGGCGGCACCGAAGCCCAGGACTGGGCGGAGATGCTGTACCGCATGTATCAGCGCTACGCCGAAAAGAACGGCTACACCTTCGAGGTCCAGGACTATGATCCGGGAGACGAAGCCGGTATGAAATCCTGCCGTGTCCTCGTCAAGGGCGATCTGGCCTACGGTTATCTGAAAGGTGAGACCGGTGTCCACCGTCTGGTCCGTATCTCCCCGTTTGACGCCAACGCGCGGCGTCATACGAGTTTCGCCAGTGTCGAGATAACACCGGAGATCGAGAACGATACCGATATCGTGATCGAGGAAAAGGATATCGAAGTCGAGACCATGCGTTCTTCCGGCGCCGGCGGTCAGCACATCAACAAGACCGACTCGGCTGTCCGTATCCATCACAAGCCGACCGGGATCGTCACCTTCTGTCAGAGCGAACGTTCCCAGCTCCAGAACAAGGAGCGGGCGATGGAACTTCTGAAGTCCAAGCTGCTTGCCCTGAAACTGGCGGAGCAGCAGGCGGAGAAGGATTCCCTGAAAGGGGAACACAAGAAGATCGAATGGGGTTCCCAGATCCGTTCCTATGTCTTCTGCCCCTATACGCTCGTCAAGGATAACCGCACCGGTGTTGAAGAGGGCAACGTGACCAAGGTCATGGACGGTGATATCCAGCCGTTCCTGTTCGCTTATCTCAAGAGCCAGCTGTAATAAGGAACCATATACAAAAACAGAGCCTTCCCACGGGAAGGCTTTTTCATGTCCACGGCGACGCACCGTGAAGGAAGATAGCGTGGTATCTTATACCGTCGTTGTCAGCGGCGATCTGGTCCGCGGATTCACCGTGACCAACTCCCATACACCAAAGGAAACGCCGCCGGAGCCGAAGCGTCCGGATGTCCCGAACACGGCCGGCAGCGGGCTTTCCGGATAAGCAGGAGACCCTCGTCAGAGGGTCTCTTTTCCGTTTCCGGAAGAGGGGAAAACAGCCCGGAAGAGCTGAAAGCGCTTCCTTCCCTATAGTCGATTTTTTCACAAGAAAAATCCCGTCAGATTTCACAGAATTTCCCCAAATAAGATTGACTATCGCTTCTTTAATTATGTTAAAATGACTTGTATCCCGTATACGGCTACTGGCGGCAGTGGAAATGACCACATGAAACCGTATATGATTGCCGACCGCCTGGGCAACTGAGATCCTGTTTTACAGCGCTTGGAGGTGTCTATGAAAAAAGTAGCAATCGTTATGGGAAGCAAAAGTGATCTGAACATTGTCGAAAAGGGCATCAATGTCCTCAAAGAGTTCGGTGTTCCGTTTGAAGTACACGTATTATCCGCTCATCGCTGTCCGGAAGAAGTGAAGAATTTCGCTTGCACGGCCAAAGAGAGCGGATTTTCTGTTTTGATCGCCGCAGCCGGGATGGCAGCTCATCTCGCCGGCGCGATCGCAGCCAATACGACACTTCCGGTCATCGGTATCCCGTGCCGCAGCAGCGGTTCGGACGGACTTGACGCACTGTATTCCACGGTGCAGATGCCTCCGGGAATCCCGGTCGCGACCGTCGCCATCGACGGCGCCAAGAATGCAGCGTATCTCGCGATGCAGATCCTTGCTCTTTCCGATGAGGAACTGGCGGAAAAGCTGAAAGCAGCCAGAGCCAAGGAAAGAGAAAAACTACTGGCAACAGATCAGGAAGTATTTCATCAGTATCAGTAAGAAGGAGGAGAGACGATGAAACTTGTTTACACTGGAAAGACAAAAGATGTCTTCGCACTTGAAAACGGCAACTATTATCTGAAGTTTAAAGATGACTGCACCGGCAAAGACGGCGTTTTTGATCCGGGCATGAACGAAGTCGGTTTAACGATCGAAGGCGTTGGCGATATCAACCTGCGCATGACAGACTACTTCTTCAAACTGATCAATGAAGCGGGCATCCGCACCCATTTCGTCGCGGCTGACTTCGAAAACACCGCAATGGAAGTACTTCCGGCAAAGGTCTTCGGCCACGGTCTTGAAGTTATCTGCCGTAAAAAAGCTGTCGGCAGCTTCATCCGCCGCTATGGTGAATATATCGAATCCGGTTCCGATCTCCCGTCCTACGTTGAAATGACTTTCAAGAACGATGAGAAGGGCGATCCGCTCGTAACAAAAGACGGTCTCGAAGTTCTCGGCATCATGACTCCGGAACAGTACGACACCATCAAGGAAATGACACAGCAGATCACCGAGATCGTTGCTGCGGAAATGGAAAAAAGAGGCATGGTCCTTTACGATATCAAATTCGAATACGGCTATGACGAGGAAGGTAAAGTCATGCTGATCGATGAGATCGCTTCCGGCAACATGCGCGTATACAAGAACGGCGAATACATCCAGCCGCTCGATCTGGCGGAGCTCTTCTTTAAGTAATGGGCGGATTCTTCGGTGCAGTATCACGGCGCGATGTCGTGATCGATACATTTTTCGGTGTTGATTACCATACCCATTTAGGCACGAACACTGCCGGTATGGTCGTTTTTGATGCCGAAACGGGTTTTCAGCGCCAGATCCACAACATTCAGAACACTCCGTTCCGCACACGTTTTGAGGAAGACCTGCGTGATTTCCACGGAAATGCGGCGATCGGCTGCATCTCCGACGCGACACCTCAGCCGCTTCTCGTACGTTCCCAGCTCGGGACCTATGCGATCGCGACAGTCGGCCGCATCAATAACGAAAAGGAGCTCGTCCGCGATTTCTTCAGCAATCACGGACAGCAGTTCCTGGTCATGGGCAACGGCGAGATCAACCAGACGGAGCTCGTTGCCGGTCTGATCAACCAGAAAACTACGCTTTTAGCAGGCATCAAATACGCCCAGAAGGTGATCAAGGGCTCGATGACGATCATGATCCTGACTTCCAAGGGAGAGATCATCACCGCCCGCGACTATTACGGCCGTCTGCCGGTACTGCTCGGCAAAAACCGCGACGGCTACTGCGTCTCCTTCGAGTCGTTCGCCTATCAGAAACTCGGATACCGTGATGCCTATGAGCTCGGCCCCGGTGAGATCGTCAAGGTCAGGCCGAACGGGTTCAAGATCATGTCCCCGCGCAAGAAGAAGATGCGTATCTGCTCCTTCCTGTGGGTCTATTACGGATATCCCAACTCCAATTACGAAGGAAAGAATGTCGAGGTCATGCGCTACCGTAACGGTGAGCTTATGGCCGCGAAGGAAATGAAGGACGGAACCTTGCCGGAAGTCGATTATGTCGCCGGTGTTCCGGATTCCGGTATTCCCCACGCGATCGGCTATGCCAACGAGGCAGCCGCCGAATTCGCCCGCCCCTTCATCAAATACACTCCGACCTGGCCGCGCTCCTTCATGCCCGGGAACCAGAAGCTGCGCAATCAGGTAGCCAAAATGAAGCAGATCCCGATCCCGGAACTCATCAAGGATAAAAAGCTGCTGTTTGTCGATGATTCGATCGTCCGCGGCACCCAGCTGCGGGAGACGGTCGATTTCCTCTACAGCGCGGGAGCGAAGGAAGTCCATATGCGTTCCGCCTGCCCGCCGTTCATGTATCCCTGCCGCTATCTGAATTTCTCCAGAGCGACATCGGAGATGGAACTGATCACCCGCCGCACGATCCAGGAGATCGAGGGCGACGAAGGCCAGAAACATATCGATGAATACGCGGACGCGTCCACGGAAAGAGGCCAGTGCCTGCTGAAAACGATCTGCGAACAGCTCGGTTTCTCAAGCCTCGGCTATCAGAATATCGACGATCTCTGCAAGGCCATCGGCATCGACAGAGATCAGTTATGCACCTATTGCTGGACAGGGAAGGAGTAATTGTAATTATGACCAAGTCACATTCAGAAGCCTACGCTTCCGCCGGCGTGGATATCACCGCCGGCTACAAAGCCGTACAGTTAATGAAGGGACATATCGCCAAAACGAATATTCCCGGCGTACTCTCTGATATCGGTGGCTTCGGTGGTCTTTTTGCGCCTGATCTGAAAAATATCGAAGAGCCGGTCTTCGTGTCCGGAACGGATGGTGTCGGTACCAAGATCCGCATCGCCCAGCTGCTCGATCGTCATGATACGATCGGGCAGGACTGCGTGGCGATGTGCGTGAACGACATCGTCTGTTCAGGTGCGCGGCCGCTTTTCTTTTTGGATTACATCGCGATCGGCAAGAATGACCCCGAAAAAGTCGCGGATATCGTCAAAGGTGTCGCCGAAGGCTGTGTGCTTTCCGGCTGTGCGCTGATCGGCGGCGAGACCGCTGAACACCCCGGTGTCATGAAAGAAGATGACTATGACCTGGCCGGATTCAGCGTCGGTATGGTAGACCGCAAGAACATCATCGACAAAGCCCGGGTAAAGGCCGGAGACAAAGTGATCGCGCTGCCTTCAAGCGGCGTGCACTCCAACGGCTTCTCGCTCGTGCGCAAAGTCTTCGATATCGAAAACGCCGACCTCAATGCCTATGAGGAAGAACTCGGCGAAAGCCTCGGTGAAGCTCTGTTAAGACCGACGAGGATCTACGTCAAGGCAGTCAATGCCCTGGCGGAACAGATCTGTATTCATGGTCTCAGTCACATCACCGGCGGCGGATTCTATGAGAATATGCCGCGCTGCCTGGACGAAGGGCAGAGCGTGAAGATCGACCGCTCCGCCTTAAAGATCCCGAAGATCTTCGAACTGATCCAGAAACACGGAAACATCTCTGACCACGATATGTTCAACACCTTCAACATGGGTGTCGGCATGATCGTGATCGTTGCCCCGGAAGACACAGAAAAAGCTCTGCAGATCCTGAAGGAGCAGGGTGAAGACGCGTATCTCGCAGGCGAAGTCGTCGAAAGCGGGGAAGGAGTGATCCTGCAATGAGGAAAGCCCGTATCGCTGTTCTCGTATCGGGCGGCGGCACCAACCTGCAGGCGCTTCTTGAAGCGGAGAAAGCCGGCGGCAACCCGGACGGGGAGATCGTCCTCGTCGTTGCCTCCAAGCCCGGTGTCTACGCTTTAGAGCGGGCGGCAAATTTTAATAAGAAACATACCGTCGTCTCCAAGAAGGAACTCGGAAGCCAGGAACTCTTTGAAAAGAAACTGGTCTCGGTCCTGGAAGAGGAGGAGATCGACCTGATCGTTCTGGCCGGTTTCCTGACGATCCTCTCGGAGGATTTCGTCCGTCGCTATGATAAACGCATCCTGAATGTCCATCCGTCTCTGATCCCCAGCTTCTGCGGGGAAGGGATGTACGGGCTCAAGGTCCATGAAGCCGCACTGGCCCGCGGAGTCAAAGTCTCCGGCGCGACTGTGCATTATGTCAATGAGATCCCGGACGGCGGTGAGAT
The DNA here is from genome assembly GCA_030536365.1 of Erysipelotrichaceae bacterium. Lineage (GTDB taxonomy): Bacteria > Bacillota_I > Bacilli_A > Erysipelotrichales > Erysipelotrichaceae > RGIG5669. The sequence continues at coordinate 65,354 of JAUNQE010000002.1, forward strand.
CCTTCTGCAGAAGGCCGTAGAGGTCAGAGAGGGAGACACACCGGAAGTCCTGCAGCGCCGGATCATGGAGGAAGCGGAATGGAAACTTCTGCCGCAGGCCGTAGCCATGGTCTCTACCAAGATCGCAAAGGAGAAATAAAATGAGCTATAAAGTCGATTCCTTAAGAGAACTTCTCATCAACAACACCTATCCCGGACGCGGCATCGCCCTGGGCAACAGCCCGGACGGCAAGTACGCGGTCGCGGTCTACTTCATCATGGGCCGCAGCGTCAACTCCCGCAACCGTATCTTCAAGGTCGAGGAAGACGGTATCTCCACCGAAGCCTATGATCCGTCCAAGCTCGTTGATCCGAGCCTGATCATTTACCATCCGGTAAGAGAATACGAAGACCATCTGATCGTCACCAACGGCAATCAGACCGATACCGTCCGTGACGGTTACAAGGAAGGAAAGTCCTTCGCCGAAGCTCTGCGCAGCAGAGAATTCGAACCGGACGCTCCGAACTGGACCCCGCGTATCTCGGGCGTTCTCGAGAAAGACGGCAGCTACCAGATGTCGATCCTGAAATCGGTCGACGAAGACGGCAGCGCCTGTGTCCGCTACACCTATGAATACCCGGCTGTGAACGGCTTAGGCCATTTCATCCACACCTATGTCGGCGACGGCAACCCGATCCCGTCCTTCGAGGGAGAACCGGAACGCGTCTTCATGGGCGACGCGATCGAACCCTTTGCCAAGGATGTCTGGGAAAGCCTGAACCCCGACAACAAAGTCTCCCTGTATGTCTGCTTCATCAATAAGGAGACCGGTGAGAAAGAAGTAAGGATCTTCAATAAGAACGAGGAGTAAGAGAGAAATGAACGAACTGGAACTTAAATACGGCTGCAACCCGAATCAGAAACCTTCCAAGATCATGATGAAAGACGGCAGTGATCTGCCGATCAAAGTCCTCAACGGCAAACCGGGCTACATCAACTTCCTGGATGCCTTCAACTCCTGGCAGCTCGTCAAGGAACTCAAGGAAGCGACCGGCAAAGTCTGCGCCGCCAGCTTCAAACATGTTTCCCCGGCCGGCAGCGCCCTGGCAAGACCTTTAACGGATATCGAAAAGAAGATCTACTGGGTCGATGACGACGCTGAGATCTCCGAAGTCGCTTCCGCTTATATCCGCGCCAGAGGCACAGACCGTCTGTCCTCCTACGGCGACTGGGTCGCGCTGAGCGATACCTGCGACGCTTCCTTAGCCAACTATCTGAAGGCGGAAGTCTCCGACGGCATCATCGCTCCGGCGTATACCGAAGAAGCGCTCGCGATCCTGCGCACCAAGAAGAAGGGCAACTACAATGTTGTTCAGATCGATCCCGACTATGTCTGCGCGGAAGAGGAATGCAAGGATGTCTTCGGCATCACCTTCGTTCAGGGCCACAACAACTTCAAGATCGACCGCGCCCTCTTAAGCAACATCGTCACCGAAAACAAGGAGCTGACCGATGAGGCTGCGGACGATATGATCCTTTCTCTGATCACATTAAAGTACACCCAGTCCAACTCCGTCTGCTACGTCAAGGACGGTCAGGCGATCGGTGTCGGCGCCGGCCAGCAGAGCCGTATCCACTGCACCCGCTTAGCCGGCAATAAGGCGGATATCTGGTATCTCCGCCAGCATCCGAAAGTACTCGGTCTCTCTTTCCGCGAAGACTTAAAGCGTGCTGAAAGAGACAACACCATCGATGTCTACGTCTCCGAGGAATTCGAGGATGTCACTGCTGAAGGCAACTGGCAGAAATACTTCACAGTCAAGCCGGAAGTCCTGACCCGTGAGGAAAAGAAGGAATGGATCGCGACCCAGAGCGGTATCACCGTCGGTTCCGATGCCTTCTTCCCGTTCGGCGACAACATCGAAAGAGCCCGCAAATCCGGTGCCAAGTACATCGTTGAACCGGGCGGATCCATCCGTGACGACAACGTCATCGAAACAGCCAACAAATACGATATGGTCATGTCCTTCACCGGCATGCGCCTGTTCCATCATTAATATACGAATCCGATAAGAGAAAGGAGCAGCTCCATGAAACTGCTTGTGATCGGTGGCGGCGGACGTGAACACGCCATCATAAAAAAACTGAAAGAGAATCCGCAGACCGAAAAGATCTGGTGCTGTCCGGGCAACGGCGGCATCGCCAATGACGCGGAATGTGTCGCTATTTCGGCAACGGATATCGAAAAGCAGATCGCCTTCGCGAAAGAGAAGGAGATCGATTATGTGGTCGTCACCCCTGACGATCCGCTGGCTCTGGGAGCTGTAGATGCCTTTACGGCAGCCGGTTTCCCCTGTTTCGGGCCGGAAAAGAAAGCAGCCATCATTGAGGCCAGCAAGGTCTTCGCCAAGGAACTGATGGCGAAATACGCGATCCCGACCGCGGCTTACGCAAGCTTCGACAATGTTGAGGAAGCGGAAAAATATCTCGACAGCCAGAAGATGCCGATCGTCATCAAGGCGGACGGCCTGGCTTTGGGAAAGGGCGTCATCATTGCAGAGAGCCTCGAAGAAGCGAAGGAAGCTGTCCGCGAAATGATGCTGGAGAATAAGTTCGGCAGCGCCGGCAGCCGTGTCGTCATCGAGGAATTCCTCACCGGACCGGAAGTCTCCGTCCTCTGTTTCACCGACGGAAAAACACTGGTGCCGATGGTCTCCTCGATGGACCACAAGCGCGCACACGACAATGACGAAGGTCTCAACACCGGCGGCATGGGCGCGATCGCACCCAATCCCTGCTACACCGAAGCGATCGCCAAAGAAGCGTATGAAACGATCTTCATGCCGACCTTAAAGGCGATGGAAGCCGAGGGCAGAACTTTCAAAGGCTGTCTTTACTTCAGCCTCATGCTGACGGAAGACGGACCGAAAGTCATCGAATACAATTCCCGTTTCGGAGATCCGGAGACCCAGGCAGTCCTGCCGCTTCTTGAGAGCGATCTTTTAACGATCTTCCAGGCCTGCACCAACGGCACTCTCGATCAGCAGGAAGTCGTCTTTAAGAAGGATTCCTCCTGCTGTCTCGTGATCGCCTCCAAAGGCTATCCGGAACATTATGAAAAAGGCTTCCCGGTCGAAATGAGTGAGGAAGCGCTGAAACACTGTGACTTTGCGGGCGTTAAGCTGCAGGAGGGGAAACTCGTCTCTTCCGGCGGAAGAGTCCTGGGCATCACATGCACAGCGCCGACTCTGAAGGAAGCGATCGCGAAAAGCTATGAACTGGCGAAGGAAGTCAGATTTGAGAACGGCTTCTGCCGCGGCGATATCGGACAGCGGGCTTTAAAAGCCCTGGAGGCATAAATGGTCAGCCGCGTCTACGTCGAGAAGAAAGCCGGCTACGCGCCGGAAGCTGCTGCCTTAAAAAAGGAATGCCGTTCCTTCTTAGGCATCGAAGGAGTGGAGGATGTCCGCATCCTGCACCGCTATGATGTGGAGGATCTGGCTCCGGAGCTTTTTGAAGAAGCCAAGACCAAGGTCTTCAGTGAACCGCAGATCGACGTCATCTACGACAAACTCGAAGGTTTTAACGAAGACTGCCGTTTCGCGGTCGAGGCACTGCCCGGTCAGTTCGACCAGCGCGCCGATTCCGCGGCCCAGTGTATCGAGCTGCTGACCCAGGAAAAGCGTCCGACGGTCCGTTATGCCAAGATCATCCTGCTCTACGGCAAGGTAGCGCCGGAAGATCTCGAACGCATCAAGCACTATATGATCAACCCGGTCGAGAGCCGCGAAGCGTCTTTTGAATTACCGGAAACATTAAAAGAAGAGATCGCGGAACCCGCGGATGTCAAAGTCCTGGACGGTTTCCGCGCATTAAAGGAAGAAGAGCTGAAAGACTTCCGCGAAGAGTACGGTCTGGCCATGGGCGAGGATGACCTGCTGTTCTTACAGGCCTACTGCCGTGAGATCGGCCGTGATCCGACGATGACCGAACTGCGCATTGTCGATACCTACTGGTCTGACCACTGCCGTCATACGACCTTCTCGACTGTTCTTGAAAACATCGAGATCGAAGACCCGGAAGTCAAAGCTTCCTATGACCGTTACCAGAAACTGCGCGAGGAAGTCTACGGTGCCGATACCAAACGTCCGGTCACGCTGATGGACCTGGCGACGATCGGCGCCAAGACCCTGAAGAAGCGCGGTCTCTGCCCGGAGATCGATGAATCGGAAGAGATCAACGCCTGTTCCATCCATATCGAACCGGAGATCGACGGCAAGAAGGAAGACTGGCTCCTCATGTTCAAGAATGAGACCCACAACCACCCGACCGAGATCGAACCCTTCGGCGGCGCGGCGACCTGTATCGGCGGCTGTATCCGTGACCCGCTGTCCGGACGTGTCTATGTCCATCAGGCGATGCGCTACACCGGCGGCGGCGATCCGCGGGCGAAGATGAAAGATACACTGGAGGGAAAACTGCCGCAGCGTAAGCTGGCCCAGACAGCTGCTGCCGGCTACTCCTCCTACGGCAACCAGATCGGTCTGGCGACCGGACTGGTCTCTGAAGTCTACCATGAAGGCTATATCGCCAAGCGACTGGAATGCGGCGCGGTCGTCGGCGCGGCTCCGGCCGAAAACGTCGTCCGTGAACGCCCGCAGGCAGGCGATGTCATCCTGCTTCTGGGCGGACGCACCGGACGCGACGGTATCGGCGGCGCGACCGGTTCCTCCAAGACCCATAACCTGAAATCCCTGCAGACGATGGCCAGTGAAGTTCAGAAAGGCAATGCCCCCGAGGAACGCAAGATCCAGCGCCTGTTCCGCAAAGGCGAAGTCACCCGCATGATCAAACGCTGCAATGACTTCGGCGCCGGCGGCGTCAGTGTCGCCATCGGTGAACTGGCGGAAGGCCTGAAGATCGATCTGGACCAGGTCCGCAAGAAATATGACGGTCTCGACGGCACCGAACTGGCGATCTCCGAATCCCAGGAAAGAATGGCTGTCGTTCTCGCCAAAGAGGATGTCGACCGTTTCATCAAGGAAGCGGAAAAGGAAAACCTCGAAGCTTACCGTGTCGCTGAAGTCACCGAAGAACCGAAGCTGATCATGACCTGGCGCGGCAAGACCGTCGCTGAGATCGACCGCTCCTTCCTCGACACCAACGGCGCCCGCAAGAAGACCTCTGTCGCTGTCCCGGTGAAAGACCGCGAAGGGATCTGTGAGCTTCCCTACAACAACTTAAAAGAAATGGCGTCCAGTCTCAAATGCGCTTCGAGACGCGGACTGATCGACCGTTTTGACTCCACAGTCAGTGCCTATAACGTACTGATGCCGACCGGCGGCAAATACCGCAGGACCGTTGAACGCAAGATGGTCTCGCTGATCCCGGTCGATCCCGGAAAACACAGCAGCCAGGCTTCGATCATGGCCTGGGGCGCGGATCCCGACCAGATGGTGAAGGATCCCTATACCGGCGCTTACAACGCGGTCTACAACTCGATCGCCAAGCTGACAGCCGGCGGCGCCGATCCCGAAAAGATCTATCTGACTTTCCAGGAATTCTTCGAGCGTCTGCGTGAGGAACCGCAGCGCTGGGGCAAACCGTTTGAAGCTTTACTGGGCGCTCTCGATGCCCAGATCGAATGCAAAGCCGCGGCGATCGGCGGCAAGGACTCGATGTCCGGCAGCTTCCTCGACAAGGATGTTCCGCCGACCCTGATCTCCTTCGCGATCGCTCCGATCGACGCTGAACAGGTGATCTCCTCCGACTTCAAGAAGGCCGGACACAAGGTCGTCCTGATCAACAGCGAGGAACGCAAAGAGATGTTCGGTCTCTATCAGGCATTCGCAAAAGAGACCGCTGCAGGAAAAGTCTATGCGGCAGCAACGGCCGAATACGGTATCGGCGAAGCGCTGATGAATATGGGCTTCGGCAACCGCATCGGTTTCAAAGCGGAGAAAGCATTCGACGCCTACACCGCTTTACCGGCAGCTCTGATCGCCGAAGTCGATGAGGATTTCGCTTTAGGCGAAACGCTCGGCTATACGAGCGAAGAAGAAGCGATCGTTCTCGAAAACGAAGCGATCACCCTGAAGGAAGCGGAAGAGCTCAACGACGCTGTTCTTGAAAAAGTTTATCCGACTAAGGCGGAATGCCCGGATAACGAGATCTGTACGATCACTTCCGATAAGAAACAGGCGGCTTTCCTGAAACCGGAATTCCGCTGCGCGAAACCGAAAGCGCTGATCCCGGTCTTCCCGGGCACCAACTGTGAATACGATACCGCCAATGCCCTGATCGAAGCAGGCGCGGATGCCGAGATCTTCGTCGTCCGCAACCACAGCTCCGAAGAAGTCCGCGAAAGCGCGGAGAACTTCGCCTTCAAGATCCGGGAAGCGCAGATGATCGTCATCCCGGGCGGCTTCTCGGGCGGCGACGAACCGGACGGTTCCGCGAAATTCATCACAGCCTTCTTCCGCAACCCGGCGATCAAGGAAGAACTCGGTGTCTTCCTCGACCAGAAGGGCGGACTGATGCTGGGCATCTGCAACGGCTTCCAGGCGCTGATCAAGCTTGGCCTTGTCCCCTACGGAAAGATCGTTGAACCGAGCAGCGCTGCTCCGACCCTCTCCTACAACACGATCGGACGTCACCAGTCCCAGATCGTCGCGACGAGAGTTGCCTCCAAGCTGTCGCCCTGGCTCGCGGAAGCGGAACTCGGCGGCATCTACCAGGTACCGATCAGCCACGGTGAAGGACGCTTCATCATCGAGCCAGAACTGGCGAAACAGCTGATCGCCAACGGTCAGGTCGCTACCCAGTATGTCGATCTGGAGGGCAACGCCACTTACGACAGCAATTTCAACCCCAATGGTTCCTACCTCGCGATCGAAGGCATCACTTCCCCCGACGGCAGGATCTTAGGAAAGATGGGTCACTCCGAACGTATTCGTCCGGGACTCTATAAAAACATCCTCGGTGAGACAGACATGAAGCTCTTTGTCTCAGCGGTCAAATATTTTAAGTAAAGGAGAAATATCGACATGAAAAAGAAATATCTGACAGATATCGAGATCGCGCAGGCGTGCAAGAAAAGACACATCTCGGAAGTCGCGGAGGAACTCGGACTGAAGGAAGAGGATATTGAGTACTACGGTCCGTACAAGGCAAAGCTGACAAAGCAGCCGAAAAGCCGCAAGAAGGCGAAACTGATCCTTGTCACCGCGATCAACCCGACACCGGCCGGTGAAGGCAAGACCACGACCACCATCGGTCTCGCAGACAGCCTCCGTGCCTTAGGCAAGAAGACAGTCGTCGCATTAAGAGAACCGTCCCTGGGTCCGGTCTTCGGTATCAAGGGCGGCGCTGCCGGCGGCGGTTATGCCCAGGTCGTCCCGATGGAGGATATCAACCTGCACTTTACCGGTGACTTCCATGCCATCGGCGCAGCCAACAACCTCTTAGCCGCGATGCTTGACAACCACATCCAGCAGGGCAACAGTTTACGAATCGATGTCCGCCGTATCGTCTGGAAACGCTGTGTCGATATGAACGACCGTCAGCTGCGTTTCGTCGTCGATGGTCTCGGCGGAAAGGCAAACGGTGTTCCGCGTGAAGACGGCTTTGATATCACGGTCGCTTCCGAGATCATGGCAGTTCTCTGCCTCTCCAATGACATCGTTGACCTCAAGGAAAGACTGGCCCGCATCGTTGTCGCTTACAACGTTGACGGCGAACCGGTCACAGCCGCTGATCTGAAGGCGCAGGGCGCGATGGCTGCTCTTCTGAAGGACGCGATCAAGCCGAACCTCGTACAGACGCTCGAAGGCACACCGACCTTCGTTCACGGCGGTCCTTTCGCCAATATCGCTCACGGCTGCAACTCCGTCATCGCTACCAAGGCTGCTATGGCTTTAGGTGATTACGCCGTTACCGAGGCAGGCTTCGGCGCTGACCTCGGTGCCGAGAAGTTCCTCGACATCAAGTGCCGTTATGCCGGTCTCAAACCGAACGCGGTCGTTGTCGTCGCAACTGTCCGCGCGCTGAAATACAACGGCGGTGTCCCGAAAGCGGAACTGGGCGCAGAAAACCTCGAAGCTCTCGAAAGAGGTCTGCCGAATCTGCTCCGTCATATCTCCAACATCAAGAATGTCTACAAGCTTCCGTGTGTTGTCGCGATCAATGCCTTCGTGACCGACACCAAGGCGGAACTCAAGCTGATCGAAGACAAGTGTAAGGAAATGGGCATCAACGTTGCCCTGAGTGAAGTCTGGGAGAAGGGCTCCAAGGGCGGCAAGGCGCTGGCTGAGGAAGTCATCCGTCTCTGCGACGAAAAGAACGACTTCACATTCTCCTACGACGAGAAGGATCCGATCGAAGTCAAACTGAATGACATCGCGACCAAGATCTACCATGCTGACGGCGTTGATTATCTGCCGGCTGCCAAGAAGCAGATCGCGGAGCTGACAAAACTCGGTTACGGCGAACTGCCGATCTGTGTCGCCAAGACGCAGTACTCCTTCTCCGATAACGCTGCTTTACTCGGCGCGCCGGAGAACTTCCGCATCACAGTCCGCAACATCAAGGTCTCTGCTGGTGCCGGCTTCTTAGTCGCTCTGACAGGCGACATCATGACGATGCCCGGTCTGCCGAAATCCCCGGCTGCCGAACGCATCGACATCGATGCCAACGGCGTGATCAGCGGTCTGTTCTAAAAGACAGAATACAGAGAAAAAAAGTCAGGTCCTGTGATCTGACTTTTTTGATGCTTATCTGTATTGTTGTTCGAGCTCGAGCAGGGCGAGCTTGAGATCCTCATCCCCGGCATAGCCGCCCAGTTTTCCGTCGGCTTTGATCACCCGGTGACAGGGCAGGATGAACATCAGCTTATTGACATGCACGGCATTTCCGACTGCCCGGAAGGCTCTTGGTCTGCCGGTCATCGCCGCGACTTCCTGATAGGAACGCGTCTCGCCATAGGGGATCTCTTTCAGAGCCTCAAGGACTCTTTTCTGAAAATCAGTCCCTTCGATCCGGTACTGCAGGTCGAAATTTTTGCGCTGGCCGCGGAAATACTCCTGTAGCTGCTGCGCCACGCGGTCAGTTGCCGGACTCGGACAGGAACAGGGATCTTCCTCATATACCCGGCGTATCTCAAGAAGGGTATCGTCCTCGCATGTGATCCTCATATAGCCGAAGAAAGTCTTGTAGACAGCGCTGTTCATTCCTGGACATGCTCAAGGGCGACATTCAGAACCGAGAGCACATGTTCGTCGTCTAGTGAATAATAAACAGTCTTGCCATCTCTTCTGGGCTTGACGAGCTTGGCGTTGCGCAGTTCCTTCAGCTGATGGGAGACCGCGGAACGGTTCATGCCGATCACGTTGCAGAGATCGGAGACCGAGAATTCCCCGTTCGCAAGTGTCATTAGGAGGCGCAGCCTTGTCGGGTCGCCCATGACCTTGTAGAAATAGGAAAGATCCTCGATCAGGAGCTCGTCCGGCATCAAGTCCAGTGCCTTCTGGACGGCTTCGGGATTATCGCTTTCATATAAGAATTCATCCATAGTTTTATTTTAGCATTTTTCTTTTCCCAAACAATTGACATACATTGCAGGAGTGCTATACTTTAAGTAGAACAATTGAACAAGTATTCAATTGAGGAGGACCCAAGATGAAGAAAACTTTCAAGATCGAAGTAGACTGCGCAGCCTGCGCGGCGAAAGTAGAAAATATCGTTAAGGAGATCGAAGGCGTGGAAGACGCGACTGTCAGCTTCATGATTCAGAAGCTTTCGATCAAAGCACCGGAAGAGAAAATGGCCGGCATTATTGAGGAAGCGGTCAAACGCGTTGCCAAAGCGGATCCGGATACGATCATCTACGTGAAATAATATGACAAACAAACAGAAAAAGATGCTGATGCGGATCGTCTCCGCGGCTCTTTTATATGCTCTGGCGCTGCTTCTGCCCGTGCCGGAGACCGTAAAACTCATCTTATTCATTGCTGCCTATCTGATCGTTGCCTGGAACGTGCTTTTCAAGGCCGTCCGCAACATCGGCAACGGACAGGTCTTCGATGAGAACTTTCTGATGGCTGTCGCTTCTCTTGGTGCTTTCGCCTTAGGCGAACATTCCGAAGCGGTCGCGGTCATGTTGTTCTATCAGGTCGGGGAATGGTTCCAGGACTATGCGGTCAACCGCTCCCGGAAATCTGTCTCCTCGCTGATGGATCTGCGTCCCGACTACGCCAATATCGAGACGGAAGACGGGCTTGAACAGGTCGATCCGGAAGAAGTGGAAGAAGGAACGGTGATCGTTGTCAAACCGGGTGAACGTATCCCGCTTGACGGTGTCGTCCTTTCCGGTACTTCCCGTATCGATACCTCCGCTCTGACCGGGGAATCCGTCCCCCGTCAGGTAAAGGAAGGGGAGGAAGTCATCTCCGGATGTATCAACGAAAGCGGTCTGCTGCACGTAAAAGTCACAAAGGAATTCGAAGAATCGACAGTCGCGCGTATCCTCGACCTCGTCGAGAATTCTGCGGAGAAGAAGAGTAAATCGGAAGCCTTTATCACCAAATTCGCAAAATACTATACTCCGGTCGTCGTGCTGAGCGCCCTGGCGCTCGCCATCCTGCCGCCGCTTTTCACCGGGATCGGCCAGCTCGCTGTCTGGAAACAGTGGATCTACCGTGCCCTGACCTTCCTTGTCATCTCCTGTCCCTGTGCGCTCGTGCTTTCCGTTCCGCTGTCTTTCTTCGGCGGGATCGGCGGTGCCAGCAAGAAGGGCATCCTGATCAAGGGCGGCAACTATCTTGAAGCGCTCTGTCAGGTCAAGGTCCTGGCGATGGATAAGACCGGTACTCTGACAAAAGGCACCTTTGAGGTGCAGAAGACGGTTCCTGATGAAGGCTTTAGCGCAGAAGAGGTGCTGGCGTATGCCACTGCTGCCGAGAACTATTCCGATCACCCGATCGCTGTTTCCTTAAAGGAAGCTGCCGGGGAAGGGAAACTTGAGGCGAAGGATGTTGAAGAGACTGCCGGTCACGGCGTCAAAGCGAGCGTGAACGGCCGGGAAGTTCTGGTCGGCAACCGCAAGCTGCTCGAGAAACACGGGATCATCTGTGCGGATGCGGAGAATGATCTCGGAACCGTCGTCTATGTCGCTTTCGACGGCCGTTATGCCGGTCATATCCTGATCGCCGATACGATCAAGGAGGAAGTGAAGGAAGCCATCGCTGCTTTAAAACGGGAAGGGATCCGGGAGACAGTCCTGCTTTCCGGTGACAATAAGCGTACCGCGGAAGCGGTATGCAGAGAGCTCGGGATCGATGCTTGCGAGGCGGAACTGCTGCCGGCAGACAAAGTCAGCGCTCTTGAGAAACGGATGTCCGGACTGAAGGAGAATGAAAAGCTCGCCTTCGTCGGAGACGGTATCAATGACGCGCCGGTACTGATGCGTTCCGATGTCGGTATCGCGATGGGTGCTCTTGGTTCCGATGCCGCGATCGAAGCGGCGGATATTGTTCTGATGGATGACAAGGTGACAAAGATCGCGGAAGCGATCCGGATCGCCCGCAAGACCAACCGCATCGTTTATGAGAACATCTGGTTCGCGATCGGGGTCAAGGTTCTGGTTCTGATCCTCTCGGCACTGGGCTTCACGAACATGTGGTGGGCGGTCTTCGCCGATGTGGGTGTTGCCTTCCTCTGTGTTCTGAACGCGATGCGCTGTCTGAATGCGTAAATGTGGAACTTTCAGATCAGTTATGCCATAATACCCCTGTAAAGAACGGGGGTATTTTTTATGAAACATGTTGAGTATCGTCCTAAAGGCGTCTGTTCCGTCAAAGTTGAATTCGATATCGAAGACGGAAAGATCTATAACACGAAGTTCGAACGCGGCTGCAACGGCAACCTGAAGGCCATCGGCAGACTCGTTGAGGGCAGAGATGCCGCGGAAGTAGCAGCGATCTTAAAAGGAAACGACTGCATGGGCAGAGGCACTTCCTGCGCCGATCAGTTCTCCAAAGCGATCGAGGAAGCTCTGGCAGCGGAATAAAAGCCGCTGCTTTTTTTGGGAATTGGGAGAGAAAATGTATATGAGACTTACAGACAGGATCTTTGGCGGGATCAAAATGAGCTGGGGCAAAGTGATCGCGCTGGCAGCCGGCTGCGCGCTGCTGACAGCTGCCTTTCTTTTGTTTCCGGTCTTCAAAGGAACTTCTTTTGAGCGCATGGGTGTGTATCTCGAGGCCTGGTTCCTGCCGGCCGTGCTGATCATGGCCAACGCGGATTCACCAAAGGATTCCGCTCTGAAGGTCTTCGTCTTCTTTCTCATCAGCCAGCCGCTGATCTATCTTTTCCAGGTTCCTTTTACGGAACTCGGCTGGGGCATCTTCCGTTATTACGGATACTGGTTCCTGTGGACACTGGCGACACTGCCGCTGGCCTATTTCGGCTGGCATATCCGCCGCCGTGACTGGTGGAGCGTCCTGATCTTCGCTCCGGTCCTGGCATTTCTCGGCTACACCGCCGCGGATTGCGCTCTGACCTGCACGCGGGAATTTCCGCGCTTACTGATCGCTGCGCTTTTCTGCATCGCTCAGATCCTGCTCTATGTCTGCGCCTTTTTCCCGAAGGGGCTGCAGAAACTGGCGGGCATCGCCGTTCCTGTAACTGCAGCTGTTGTCTTCCTGTTGCTGACGCCGTCACTTGATCTGACTGTCAATACGCAGTTTCCGGAGGGACATGTTTATTCCTCGGAAGCAGTCCTGAAGAGCGAGGACAGCGAAGCGGTGAATATACAGCTTTCAGGTGAAGGGTCAGTGTATATCCATGTCAGCGAATACGGGACTTATGAATTCAGCGTGGAGGATAACGGAAAGACCGACCGTTATCAGCTGGAAGTCTATCGGCGCGAGGACGGCCATCCGGAGATCGCGATCACTTATCTTGGAGAAAAATAAGAAAACGCAGGGAGCT
>JAUNQE010000100.1 GCA_030536365.1 Erysipelotrichaceae bacterium
GACGAAGAGATCCTCGAGGAAGCGGAAAAGAATCATATCCGGTAAACACAAAAAGATCCCTGTGCGGGATCTTTTCAATTGGTCACGTTTTTTACTTATTTCGGGAGACGGATCAGCGGCAGATCGAGAGCGTCATGATAGCCCGGTTCCGCGGCAACGATCGTCGGGATCATGTTGACATTCGGAGCTGCCGAAGTCAGGAAGGGATCGAAGTGATCGATGATACCGTCGATATCTACACGGACATGCGGTTCACCGAAGATCTCGATGGCCTTATCGACCTTGTAGTCGTCCAGGATCTCGTTGGAACCCTTATGGTTGAAATGGAAGCCTACGACCTCCTTGCCGTTGCGGTAGGTCGCCATGACAAAGAAGTGGGTGCCGATCGTTCCCGGAAGGATGTGGGCATTCGGGGTCGTGATCTCCTTATCCGCCATGATCTGGGTCACATCGCATCTGTATTCGTCGTATTCAAGACCCAGACGCTCGGTGATCTCGATGACGGTCGGTCCGTAATAGGTGAAGAAGAGGCTCTTGAGGAAGGCAAACTGGGCTACCGGGATATCCTCGACAGTCTTACCGTAACATAAGAAGTTCACCCACGGAGCGGTATTGGCGGAATCATCCTGTCCGCCGTAGACGATGACCTTTTCGATCTTTCTTGTCAGCAGACCGAAGACTGTCGGCAGATACGGGGTGAAGAAGCCCGGGAAGATGCCCTGCTGGGTAAAGGTCACACCGCCCTCTTTCGCCGCTTCATCGATCTCCTTGAAATAGCGGGGCTGATTCTTTGCGGCAAAGTAGATATTTACCGTTGTGGTGACGTTCTTGCCGTGACGCAGCAGATCCTTGATGTCATCGACATTCGCCTGACAGGTCTCGAGGTCCGGTAATTTGCCTTCATCCCATACAGAAGAAGCGTAGTAAAGACAGATATCCGCTTCGGTATTCAGGACGGCTTCGCGGTCGTTGCTGACAGGGACACCGGCATTTTCAAAACCGCAGACCTCACCGGCATCGCGGCCGATCTTTTTGGGATCGATATCATAAACAGCGACCAGTTTGAGGGAGTTTCTGGCATTGATGATCTGCAGGGCGCTTCTGCCGACACTGCCCAGTCCCCAGATGATGACTTTGTATTCGTTTTTCAGTGGTTTCATATTGATTACCTCCGTTATGACTTCAACTTAACACGGAGGTCTTTTCTTTTCCGGAACGAAGAAAGAGAACCGTCATAAAAAGGAACGGATCTTCCGATTCGTTCCTTTCTCCCAGAAAGTCCGTTATCTCTTTTCTTTGCGCAGCGGTACTCTGTAGCGCGTGTCGATGATCTTGGCGACCGCCTGACCGGCTTCTTCCGGCGTCATATCGCGGTAGCGTCCGCAGACCCATTCCTCAAGGATCCTGGCGCCGCCTCCGCAGAAATAGGCGATATTGAAATCCTCCTTCTCACTCAGCGGTCTGCCCCAGGCCTTCTCGATGATCTGCTTCCCTCTCCGGTAGGTGTAGTGATAGATAAAGTCCCGGTAAGAATCGTAACCGATCGTGTCAAACATCGAAAGTTCCTCCGGATGTTCGCGGGTGATGCGGAACAAGGCAGTAAAAAGATCTTCCAGTTTCTGTGTGTTCTTATCCTCAAAGGCGCTGTCATAAAGACGGCGGTAATGCCCGTCCATAACATCGGCTTTATTGCGGAAATAGCGGTAGAAAGTGGTCTTGCTGAGAGACGCCCTTTCCAGGATCATCTCCACTGTCACCTTCTCATAACCGTATTCACTGACAAGAGCGGTAAACGCTTCGTCGATCCGTCTTTTCGTCCATTCGCTCATGTTGTCATCATACCACCGGGATATGTTCTTTAAAGGCACTGACCGACCGATCTGATACGAAAACGGTATTTCCGTAACAGAAATACCGGCAGATCAGTGTTCCGGCAGAACACTTTCCGGCGCGCCGGCGCAGCCCGTCAGCAGCAGACCGGATGTCATCGCAACAAACAATGATCGGTATATTCTTCTCATAAACGTTTCCTTTTCTCTAGCAGACTGTATAAAGCGGACGATATTTCCGGGATCTGATCACGTGTCTGCACAGACCCGGCGATCGTTTCCCTTCCCTGAAAGAGTATATTTTTATGTCTAACACAAGACTGCGCGGCTGAATATTTCCGTTTTAACTGTCCCCTGACAAAAAAAGATAAGGCTTTCCGCCTTATCTTTCTGCATGTTTCTTTCGTTTGCCTTTTATTCGGAAACACGGACGATCTCTTTGAGGACTTCAACGACCTTCTCGAGCTCGTTCAGGTTGACGTATTCGAACTTGCCATGGCAGTTGCGGTCACCGGTTCCGAGGTTCGGTGTCGGCAGTCCCATCGCGGTCAGACCGGCGCCGTCGGTACCGCCTCTTACCGCATAGGAATTCGGTTCATAGCCGAGGGAACGGATCGCGGCGGATGCTCTTTCGAGAACTTCCGGACACTGTTCGATCTTTTCACGCATATTGCGGTAGGTCTCACGGATGTCCATCGTGATCGTATCCTTGCCGTATTTATAGTTCAGGAACGCGGCAGCTGCCTTGAAGTCACCGACCTGCTTGTTCAGCTTCGCGAGATCGTGGTTGCGGATGATGTAATGCATCACGGTATCCTCGCAGTCGCCCTGCATATCGCAGAGATGATTGAATCCTTCTCTGCCTTCGGTATACATCGGGTTATCGAAGATCGGCAGCAGGCTCTGGAATTCCATCGCGATCAGAAGCGAGTTCTTCATCTTACCCTTGGCATCGCCCGGGTGGATCGAAAGACCGTGGACTCTGACTTCCGCGCTGTTGGCAAAGAAACAGTCATAGCAGAGCTCATCCGCGTTGAAGCCATCGACCGTGTAAGCGAAATCCGCGCCGAAGCGTTCGATCGAGAAGTTCTCGACGCCTCTGCCGACTTCCTCATCCGGTGTAAAGGCGACAGCGATCGGGCCGTGCTTGAATTCCGGGTGCTGCTGACAGTACTCCAGCAGTGTCATGATCGCGGTGATCCCGGCTTTATCATCACCGCCTAAAAGCGTTGTGCCGTCGGTGACCAGGAGATCACAGCTCTTATCCTTTAAAAGCTGCGGGAACTGATCCGGGCTCATGGTGATCCCGAGTTCC
>JAUNQE010000010.1:0-14758 GCA_030536365.1 Erysipelotrichaceae bacterium
CTTTTCTTTTACCCTTTTTATTCTTATTCGTTCAGAACGAAGTCTTGCAGTAGAGGACTTTGCCGAGGACCCGCAATGGCAGCTCCTCGATCTCCTTCTTTGAGAAATAGCGGTTCGGGACTTCCGGATTGCTGGCCTCCAGAATGACCGTTTCCGGGCGGTATTCGATGCGTTTGACCGTTACCTCGTCTCCGATCAGAAAGACGCCGATATCGCCGTTTTCGAGGCTTTCCGTGCGTTGTACATAGACCATGCTGCCGTTCATGATGCCGGAGCCGATCATGGAATTACCGGTGACCTTTAAAAAGAAGTCTCCGCGTTTATAATCGTTGTAATCGACTTCCTCCTCGCCCAGGTAGTTCTGGTCCGCGAAAAGATCATAGCCGGCCTTGACGACACCGACGACCGGTCTTTTGAAGGTCACGGCTTTTCCTTTAAGGAATCCGTCCGCGTCAAAACCGAGCAGTTCGTTGAGACGAGCGGCTGTATCTTCCTGAAGAGTCTTTACCTCCCCTTTCAGCCAGCGGCCGACCGTTGTTTTATTGACACCGAGGCGTTTTGCGAGCTCCTCGTTGCTGAAGCCTTCCTTGAGCTTGATCTCCAGGATCAGTTCTTTCAGTTCCATAATGCACACCTTTTTTATTTATGCACTTATTCTAACACATAAAAAAGAAATTTTGAAATTAGGTTGCATTTATTCAATGATTATGCAACACTTGAATCATGAAACGGACCATTGTTCATGCAGATCTCAATCATTGTTATGCCCAGATCGAGGAGATGAAATATCCGGCTTTGCGTAATGTTCCGATGGCGGTCGGCGGACATGAGGAAAGCCGTCACGGGATCATTCTGGCGAAAAACGATAAGGCAAAGGAATATGGGATCAAGACGGCGGAGACCCTTCGCGACGCCTACCGGAAATGTCCGGAACTGCTGATCATTCATCCGAACTACGGGGACTATATGTACTACACCGAAAAGGTCAAAGACATCTACCGTGAATACAGCGACCGGGTCGAGAGCTTCGGACTGGATGAAGCCTGGATCGATCTGACTCATACCACTTCCCTTTTCGGCGATCCGCTATTGACAGCCAGGACCATGCAGGAAAGAGTTTATAACGAACTCGGATTAAGCGTCTCGATGGGCATCAGTTTCAATAAGGTCTTTGCCAAGCTGGGAAGCGATCTGGATAAACACAAAGGCTTTACCGTGATCAGCGAGGACAATTTCCGGGAGGTAACGGAAAATCTGAGCGTAGACAGCCTGATCTTCATCGGCGGCGCAACGACCCGCAAGCTGGGTGAGCTGGGGATCACAACGATCGGTGAACTGCGCAATGCGGATCCGGTACTTTTAAAAAGACGTTTCGGAAAGAACGGGCTTCTGATCTGGCATTATGCCTGCGGCCACGAGGATTCCCCGGTAAAGCGCTGCGGCGAGAGCAGAGAGCGCAAATCGATCAGCCACGGGATCACGGCTGTACGCGATCTGAAAAACTACGAGGACCTGCATATGATCCTGATCGTTCTCTGCGAAGCGATCGCCGCGAAACTGCGCCAGGAAGAGCTTGAGGGACAGGTCGTATCTCTTTATCTGCGCGACAACGAACTATACGCCTGCTCGATGCAGAAGAAGATCGCTCATCCCACCGATCTGGCCGACGAGATCGTCAAGAACTGCGAACTGCTGCTGAAGCAGAGATACCCTTCCACCTGTTTCCCGGAAAAACCGCTGCGCAGCATCAGCGTAGGCGTTTCTGATCTTCGGAAGAAAGAGGATCTGTATCTCTGTGATCTGTGCGGGGTCGAGGAAAAACGCAAACGTGAGAATGTTCTGGAAAGCACGATGGAAGCGATCCGTGACCATTACGGTCCGGAAAAGATCTGCCGTCTGGCAGTCATGATGGACAGAAAACTGACAGACTTCCACCCGAAGGAAGACCATCTGATCCATCCGGAAAGCTGGCTCTGATATGTTATATAAAAGATATATACCCGTCATCAGCCTGATCGGCAAGGAAGGCGAGATCACTCCCCTCTTCATCATCTGGGCAGATGAGCGCGGGACCCGCAAATACAAAGTCGACAGGATCCTGCATGTCCGTCAGGCCTCCTCCCAGGTCGGCGGCTGCGGAATGCTGTATGAATGCATGATCACCGGAAAGGTCCGGAAGCTGTTCTACGAGAGAAACCGCTGGTTCATCGAATCCACAAAACCCTATTGATATCTGTTCTCAGATCCTCCGGTTTTTGCCCAAAAAAGAAATAAGATAAAATTTGTAAAAAATTTTTAAAAATCTATTGACATATCCTGTATAGTTTCGTAATATAAATAAGCGTTCGATGAATATGGGCCTGTAGCTCAGCTGGTTAGAGCACACGCTTGATAAGCGTGGGGTCGTTGGTTCAAGTCCATTCAGGCCCACCATCGAACTGAAAATATATGGGGTATTAGCTCAGCTGGGAGAGCACCTGCTTTGCAAGCAGGGGGTCAGCGGTTCGATCCCGCTATGCTCCACCATTAGAACGTCATGATCGCCTGCAAAGGTGATTTTTTTATGCCTGAAGCGATCTGAAGAATGATGCATATAACAAAAATGCCGCTGCGGAATAAACTGCAGCGGCATTTGTCTGTTCGGCTATTTCAGCAGCGCCATCGTAAATAACTTTCCGTACTCCCGGTAGCCAAGAGAGGCATATGTCAGTTTCCCGAGCGGCGATGCCTGCAGAGAAGTAACTGTATCCCTTTCTTTTTTACAATGATCCAGCGAATGTCTGATCAATGCGCTGGCGATGCCTTTGCGGCGGTATTCTTCAAGACAGGAGACCTCGTGCAGACCGGCATTCCCTTCACGGCTGTACAGCAGCAGTGTGCCTACGATCTTTCCATCGAGAAGATAGCCGTAAAGATAATTCTCCGGATCTTTGGCAAAGTCACGGAAAGAAGCATCGTCAGGCTTGCCGAAGCCTTTACATACAGCTTCCGCCCATTCCTCTACGTCTTCCGCGGTAAAACGGCGGACATGTTCATCCTCTTTCGTTTCGATATCCGCAAGATCCGCGCACATCAGGATCTGCTCGGAGATCTGTTTATATCCTTTTTGTTCAAGAGCAAAACGCAGGTCATCACTGCATTCACTTTCCGTAAAGGAGACGAGCGGACTGTGATGTTCCTCCAGCTCTCTGCATACGGTATCTGTATCTTTCTGATCTGTTACCAGTGAACGGCTGTACCAGCAGAACGGATAATTCCCCGGATACGTCGTGATCGTTTTTCCTTCTCTGACTTCCTTTCCCTGCAGCTCGCTTAAACGCAGGCAGAGATCCGTCAGACTATTAACTGCCAGTTCTTTTTCTTTCATCGAATTTTCCTCCGCTATCTATCCTACTCTCTCGCGTCTTTTATCCCTATGTGCAAAAATCCAAAAGAAGACCGGCATTTTCAGCCGGTCCTTTCATAGTTGGTGTTTAGCGGAGGATCTTTGCCAGGAAGGCTTTCGTGCGTTCCTGTTTCGGCGCGCCGAAGATCTCTTCCGGGGTCCCTTCCTCAACGACGAGGCCATCCGCCATAAAGATCACTCTGTCCGAAGCGTCTCTGGCGAAAGACATCTCATGGGTAACGACGACCATCGTCAGTCCTTCTTCCGCAAGGTCTTCCATCGTATTCAGGACTTCGCCCACCATCTCCGGATCAAGCGCGCTGGTCGGTTCATCAAACAGCAGGATATCGGGATGCATACAGATCGCCCGGGCGATCGCCACGCGCTGTTTCTGACCGCCGGACAGCGTATCCGGATAAGCGTACGCGAATTCCTTCAGACCGACTTTGCCAAGCTGGATCATCGCTTCTTCCACAGCTTCCGCTCTGGATTTTTTCAGTACCTTCACCTGCGGCATAACGCAGTTTTCCAGTACATTCTTATGATTGAACAGGTTGAACTGCTGGAATACCATACCGACATGCTTGCGCAGGCCGTTGATATCCGGCGTCGTTTTGACTTCCTGTCCAAGGATACGGATCGAACCGCTGTCATAGGTCTCCAGAGCGTTCATGCACCGCAACATGGTGGACTTACCGCTGCCGGAAGGACCTATGACAGAGATTACCTCCCCTTTCGCAACTTCAAAGCTGATCCCGCACAGGACATCAAGATTTCCGAAGCTCTTGCGCAGGTCTTTTGCTTCAATGATCGCCATCGTTATTTACCTCTCGCAAGCTTCATATTTGACGGATCGGTGTCCGACTGCGGAATGGATGTATTGGTATGACTCATACGGTTTTCGACGATATGCAGGATCACACTGGTGACTGTCGTCAGCAGCAGATAGACACAGGCCGTTACGAAATAGGTTTCCGTAAAACGGTAGGTCGTGCCTGCGATCGAGCTGGACTGGAACATCAGTTCGGTGATCGAGATGATCATAAGGACCGAGCTGTCCTTGATATTGACGATGAATTCATTGCCGATCGCCGGAAAGGCATTCTTGACCGCCTGCGGCAATACGACATCGAACATCGTCTGTGTATTCGTGAATCCCAGTGCTCTGGCCGCCTCTGTCTGTCCGCGGTCAACCGCCTGAATACCGGAACGGATGATCTCCGACATATAGGCACCGGTGTTGATCGAGATAACGAATAACGCGGCAACGAATTTATTCCACGGGAAGATATTCATATACACGAGATAATAGATGAAGACTGCCTGGACCATCATCGGGGTTCCGCGGAAGATCTCGATATAGACAGTCGCCAGAATATTAAAGAGTTTTTTGAGATATTTCAGCAGAGCGGACGCATTGTCGTCGATGCGGATCGCTTTCAGTCCGCCGACAAGCAGTCCCAGCAGAAGGCCGATCAGTGTTCCGGCCAGAGAAAGGACCAGCGTCGTCCGGATGCCCAGCAGGAAACTCGGCAGATATTTCAAAAAGATCTCAAGACAGCGCTGCAGAGACATCTTATTCCTCGACGGCCGGCTGTCTTTCGGTAGCTTCCAGCATCAGCTGCAGTCTGGTGTCTGCATCGATCGCATCCAGCGCAGTCTGAACACTGTTCAGGAGCTCTGTGTTGCCTTTCTTGACAGCGATGGAAACAGAAGTATCGACATCAAAGCCATGGCCTTCCTCAAAGTAGACGATCGCGAGATCCGGGTTCGCGGAAACAACGCCGACAGCGACCGGCAGTTCCGCTGTGATCGCGTCAGCCTCACCGCTCTGTAAGGAAAGGATCATACGCGGATAGTTTGCTAAAGGTGTTAAGTGTTCAACACCTTCGATCTGGTCGATGATCTCATCATAGGTAGTGTTGATCTGACCGAGGACCTTGCGGCCGCTGAGCTGCTGGATATCTGTGATGGAAGTCAGATCGCTGTCACCGCGGACGATAACGACCATCTGGGATTCATAGTACGGAGTTGTGAAATCAACGGATTCTCTTCTTTCTTCGGTATCGGTCATACCGGCGATAACGAGATCGATCTGGCCGTTGTCAAGAGCCGGGATCAGGGAATCCCAGTCCAGTTTTACGATCGCGACATCACGGCCGAGTGCTTCGCCAAGAACTCTGGCGATCTGAACATCGTAGCCGTCGCAGTAGTCAACTTCGGAGATCGGCAGCGCGGTGTCGCTGCTTTCTACCTGTGTCCAGTTAAACGGAGCATAGTTGCATTCCATGCCGACTTTCAGGGAATTATCAGTTGCAGGTTCATTGTTGGAAGCACCGCCGGAACAGCCGAACAGCACGAGGACGAGAAGTGCGATTAAGACTTTTTTCATTTTGCTATACCTCTTTCCAGATATAAAAATCGCATGCGCTACCGCATGCGATCATTCAATCCCTCTGCAATAGCACCTCTTCTTTCGAAGGAGTGTTGCAGATATTTTCTGCAACCCCACGATCCGCCCCTGCCGGGAAGAACCGTTCGGCGGTGATTACCTTTCCGATGTTTCACAGCCTGCCGGCTCCGCATCGTACTCTTTTGCACCGCTACCTCTACGTAGACATAGCAATTTTTATACGTGACTTATTATTGTGTAAAACCGAATCGTTGTCAATACTTATTTTTCGATTTCTTCAAGAAGGACCGCCCGGACATCTTCGATCGCCTTGGCGAGGTCATCATTGCAGATCACATGATCGTACATGGAAGTGTTGCGCAGCTCCTCGCGTGCCTGGTTGACACGCATCTCAACGATCTCATCGGTCTCGCCGCTCTTGCGTCCGCGGATACGCGCTTCAAGCTCTTCCAGGCTCGGCGGAGTGATGAAGATGCTTACGATATCCTTTTCTCTCTCAATGATCTGCTTCGCGCCCTGGACCTCGATCTCCAGAACGACGTTGTTTCCCTTCTCACGCTGTTCCTCAACGAAGAAACGGGGCGTTCCGTAATAGTTCTTTACATATTCAGCATATTCCAGAAGCTCATTGTTCTTGATCGCTTCCTTGAAGCGTTTCTTGGTGACAAAGAAATAATTGACGCCGTCGACTTCTCCTTCCCTGGGCTTTCTTGTCGTCATCGAAACGGAATATACGAGTTTCAGTCTTTCATCCTTCTGGAGTTCCCTCAGGATCGTCCCCTTGCCTACGCCGCTGGGGCCGGAAAATACAATCAACAGTCCTTTTTTCATGTCATTATTCTACAACAATCGCATATAATGGTGCTATGGCTTTAGACGGAATCATCCTGTCCTGCATCAAAAAGGAGCTCGACAGGCAGTTGCCGATGCGCATCAACAGGATCAGCGAGCTCAGTTCGACAGAGGTCGTCTTTCAGGTCCTTGCGAACCGTGAGAGAACGAATCTTCTGATCTCCCTGCACAGCAATTACAACCGGATCGCTCTGACGAAGCGTCAGCTCAGCAGCAGCGATAATCCGGGCGGTTTTGTCATGCTGCTGCGCAAGCATCTGAATAACGGCATCATCGAGCAGATCGACCAGAACTGCTATGACCGCTATCTGCTGCTGCATATCCGCACCCGCGATGAGCTTTATGATGAGCGTCATTTTCTGCTTTCCGTGGAACTGATGGGCAAATACGCAAATCTGGTTTTGGTAGACGAGGATACCGGACGCATCCTGGATGCGCTAAAGCGTATCCCGCCTTTTGAGAATACCCGCCGGACCATCCTTTCCGGAGCTGTCTTCACACTGCCGGAAGCACAGGGAAAACAGGATCCCTTCAAAGATCCGCAGATCGATCTGAGCGAATCGCTCGTTGCCCAGCTGGCCGGTTTCTCCAAACTGCTGGAGCAGGAAGTCCGCTTCCGTCTGCAGACGCAGAGTTTTTCCGAGATCATGCGGGAGATCGAAAATTCCGACCGTCTCTATATCCATTCCCTTCCCAATAAGGATGAATACCATATCCTTCCTCTGACACATCTCGGAGAAGGACGTTCCTATCCTCTTTTTGACGGGTTCGAACAGCTCTATGCCGATCTTGAGGAAAAGGAGCAGATCAAGGAAGTCACTTCTGATCTCTACCGTTTTGTCCGCCGGCAGATGAAACATTATCAGACCAAACTGGTCAAACTGCAGGAATCACTTGAGGAAGCGCTTCATCCGGAAAACGAGCGCACCAGCGGCGAGCTTCTCTTCACTTACGGCGATCTTGAGAAAAAAGGTCTCAGTCAGGTCGAAGTGGAAGACTACGAAGGAAACACCGTTACCGTAAAACTGAATCCGCGTCTTTCCATCAAAGAGAACGCGAACAAATACTTCCAGGCCTACCGCAAGAAGCGCAAAGGCAAGGAACATATTGAAAACCAGATCCTGCTGACGCAGGAAGAACTTGATTACCTCGAGATGATCGATGAGCAGCTGAGCTTCGCGAATTACCAGGATGCTCTCGGTATCCGTGAAGAGCTTGTAAAAGCCGGTTATCTCCGCGCCAAGGGACGCCCTCAGCGCGGCGGCAAGGTCAAGAAGATCAAACTGTACGAACTGGAATACAAAGGCGCACGGATCCGCTTCGGCAAGAACAACATCCAGAACGAATACCTGACATTCAAAGTCGCCGGCGCCAACGATCTCTGGTTCCACGCCCAGGGTTATCACGGAAGCCATCTCGTCCTCTCCGGCGAGGCGGATGAAGAGACGATCCGCTTATGCGCGAATCTGGCTGCATATTTCTCCAAGGGGCGTTATTCCAGCTCTGTACCGGTCGACTACTGCCGGGTCAGAGATATAAAAAAGATCAAGGGAGCCCGTTCAGGCTACGTCTCGATCCGAAATCAGAAAACGATCTATATCGATCCGGAACTGGATCCGGAACTCGTCATCAAATACAACTGAGAAACAGATCAGCAAACGCTGTCACGGCAGCCGTAACGGATCTGTTTTTTCTTTTTGCGTTCACGCTGGAACTCGCCGATCATCAGCGCGTTATACAGAACAAGGATGCCGTAGGATGCGGAAAGGAAGAAGATCCGCTGGTTATCTCTGTCCATATTTAAAGAATTGATCGTCTCCGGAACATCTTCCAGAGCGTAATTGTCATCCGTATTGCGGGACATGACCATATACGGTCCCTCATTGACCGCCAGGAAACGGACATAATTGCTGCTGCGGCGGCACGGCAGCGAAACGATCTCGCCGTTGTCATCGAGAGAATAGACAGAATAGACCTTGGTGAGTTCCATATCCGGCACCTGCAGCTGGACGACGAACGGAAGGCTCGCCTCGACCACTTTACGGTTGCGTTTGAATTCCACCGCAAAATCCAGGACTTTATCGTATCCGTAATTCGCGGCGATCGCATCAGAAACAGCGGCTGTTTCTTCCGGAGCCGCCTTCACGACAAAACGGTAGACATTCTTCAGGAAGAAGTCGGAATAGTCCTCTTCACTGACATTGAGCGCCAGTGCCATGCCGGAAACAGAGGCGTCCGCGCTGAGTTCATCCTCGATCAGGAAATCCACCCCTTCGCGGTATTCATCCAGGAACATCTGGTCAAGATCGTGGATCTCATCCATATCGAGCGGATAGGCATCCCCAACTTCCTGCAGTTTCTCACGGACATATTTGAGCTCATCCAGGTAATACGTGCTGTTCAGACGGTAGGCATGACGAAGGATCTCGGATTTCTCACGGATATCGGAGTTCTCCTTCTCCAGTTCCTGTGACACGATGATCGACAGGGTCTTGGTGATCCCGGCATAGCGGATGGTGATGTCCTGGCTGCCCGGAACGGAAGTGTCGAGGAATCCGACCTGATCGCTCGTTAAGGGAATATCCTCCTGTGTGCCGTCTTCATAAGTGACCGTTAAAGTCACGCCCGGAAAACGCAATGCGTCATTGCGCACGGTTCTTTTCGGGAAACCATTGACAGTGAAATCATTTACCTTTTTATACTGTGCCGTGTAGACCGTTTCGGTCTTAGCCGGCTGCATTTCCTTATCGTAACCGGTGAAGACATAGCCTTCCCTTTCCGGAACCGGACAGGAAGGCGTCTGCCCTTTCGGGACCTTCATCGTAACGGTATTCTGTTCCTCATCAAAAACACCTTCCCCGGCATCGAAAGTGAGGGTGATATATTCCTGTTCGCCGATCTTATCCGGATTCAGGACCTGCGTGATCAGTGAGGAAGATACATAGGCTGTATCCTCGGCAAAATCAAAATAATAGTTCTCGCGGAAGCTCGGTTCGATCTGCACCTTGGAGACCCCTTCCTCCTCGCCGAGAAGGATCACCGCGAAAGGATAGATATCATTCAGACGGAAACGGCGCGAACGCAGTGAAGCGTCCCGGTAGAAGGAGATCTGTGATTCCTCCTCGATGATGCCGATCGCATAGCGATTGTTGTCTTTTCCGCCCAGCGACTGGTCCAGACGGTAATAGCGGGAAGCCGCCTTTTCGCCCCAGTACGGGTCGGTGGAATAGTAAACATTCATTCCGCTGGCTTTATTGCCGAAGAAGGAACCCATGAAGTTTGAATTGTAGATCGAGGAATAGGTATGGGAAATATAATATTTCGCGTGCGCATAGACCGAACGGCGGACGCTGCGGTAACGCGAGGCGTTGCGCTCCTCATCGCTGTCATAGGCAGCATGGCTGAAAAGATTGTTGCGGTTATAGGACGCATAGGATTTTCCCGAAGCTGATTCGTTCACCGCCTGGGAAAGCATCATCATCGCGTTTGAGCCGTAGAGATACTGATACGTGAAGAACGCATCGATATTGCCGGAAAGCTGGCTGGCGTTCAGGCTGTCGGCGACATGATCCTCGCCGAGATCCAGGAAGTTCGTCGGGCGCTTGGTATACATCAGGCTGTCACGGAAATAGGAATCCACTTCTTCCTCGGAATAGGAAGACAGTGAGCGGTGAGGCAGATACTGGAAGTAATTATAATAAGGATCCTCCGGATTGACCGCGTTCTCGTGGATCTCCGCCCGGTAATCATCGCTCATCAGAAGAAGGTCTTCGTAGAAATAATGACCGTCATAACTGTAGTAATCCTTCCCTTCCTTCAGGAAAGACGGGGCATCGCCCAGAAGGATCATCGCGTAATAGAAATCGGTCTTCAGCTGGCTTTTGACTTCGTGATAAAGCGCGCCGTTCTGGACCGTATACATGCTGATACGGACATCCAGCGTCTCCAGAGGATGAAGCAGGACCTGTTCCTGCGTGATCTCGCCGCGGTCGCCGGAAAGCGCAAAATAAACCACGCTTCCGTCACGGGAAGTATCCAGATACAGGGCGTCAATCGCGTAACAGCCGTTGGTGTAGCTTTCTTCGCCGTGTTCATTCGTATATGCCTGGTTCAGACTGCAGCCTTCGTTGACCAGGAACTCGACGATCCCGTATTCCATCTTCAGGACCTTATCGCCCTGCAGGATCACGAGGTTATCGTATTCTTCCTGCTGTTCCCCGAAAGCATATGCCGCTTCGCGGTATGTATCATACTCTTCGATCTTGCGGTAAGAACCCGTAGAAGCATCCGCCAGCGAGTACTTCACTTCCTCCTCTTCCGCCTTTACAGCCGGGCACAAGAGAAAGAACACAAGAAAAACCAGAAAAAACCTTTTCATATATTAATAATAGTAACATTTTGTCCACGAAAAAACGAATTCCGCTGTTTTCATTTAACGATATCCGGAAATCCTGTCCCAAAACACGGAAATCTTAAGAATTTAACGACACCCGGAGGGAATTGTATTGTTTATCCGCAGTATAAAATGTGCTAGAATAGGGTGATTATAAGGGTACAGCTATGAGTAAAAAAACGAAAAAGAAAGTAAATACAGCTACTCAGGGGAATATAGATACCAACGCGACGGAAAGCGAAGCCTACGTCAGCATCCGTAAAGATGCGGCAAACGCGAATCCGAATGCGCGTCCGCAGTCCATGCTGATCACCAAGATCGCAGCCGCAGTCGTGTGGGTCGGTGTATTCCTCGGGATCACAGCCTGCGTCTTTGCCCTCCTCATGAGCAAGGATATGTTAAAAGACAAACCGGAACTTGATATCGCCAAGCTGCAGTCGCCGGATTCCACGACGATCTATGACAGCGAGGGAAACACCATCATCGAGCTCGGTCTCTATCTCCGTGAAAACATCGAATACGAAGATATGCCGACATCCCTGATCGATGCCTTCCTGGCGATCGAGGACTCCCGTTACTTCACCCATTTCGGATTTGATATCCCGCGATTCACCCAGGCGGCGATCACCAACCTGAAATCCGGAGACTTCTCGCAGGGCGGCTCGACAGTCACCATGCAGCTGGTCAAGAACTCCTACTTCCAGGTCGACGCCGGTTCCGATTCCACGATCGCTGACCGTGAGGGTTCCTCCGGTATCAAGCGTAAGCTGCAGGAGATCGTGCTCGCGATCGAACTGGACCAGAGCCAGCCTAAGGAAGAGATCTTTGCCCTGTTCCTGAACAAGATCAACTTCGGTAATAAGATCCGTGGTGTTGAAAAAGCTTCGCAGTACTACTTCGGCAAGAGCGCTTCCGAACTGAATCTTCCGGAAAGTGCCTTCCTGGCCGGTATCATCAACTCGCCGAACAACTTCAACCCCTACAACGATCTGTCCAAGAACCTCGGTGTCAACCAGTATCTGGATCCGGATATGGAATATCTGCAGAACGCGCAGACACGTAAGGACCAGGTCCTTGACCTGATGGTGCTGCACGGCTACATCACCGAAGAAGAAGCGGCGCTTGCCAAGAGCGTCCGCATGGAAGACCTGCTCAGCGGTCTGTCTGAAAAATGGTCGGAAAAGAGCGAATACTATCAGAGCTACATCGATGCTGTCATCGAGGAAGCTGCCAAGAAGACCGGACGCGATCCGTATACGACACCCATGAAGATCTACTCCAACATGGATCAGCATATGCAGCGTTTCGTCTATGACATCCAGAACGGAAACACAGACATCTACTTCCGTAAACCGGAATCCCAGAACGCGATCGTTCTTATGAATAACCAGAACGGTGCCCTGATCGCCCTCGGCGGCGGACGTGACCAGACAGAAGCCCGTATGTTCAACCGTGCGACTTCCGCCTACATCCAGCCGGGTTCCACGATCAAACCGGTCCTGGAATACGCGCTTGCCTTTGAATGGCTCGGCTGGTCCACCAGCTACACGATCACCGACCGTCCGATCTATCTGTACAACGGTCATAACCTCGTCGTTAACGCCAACGGTCAGCCTTACTACGGCGACATGCTGGTAACCGAAGCGATCGCCCGCTCCCTGAATACCCCGGCGGTACAGGCGCTGATGGCAGTCGTTGATAAAAGAAGCGAACAAGATGTCGTCGACTACATGAAAGCGATCGGCTTCGATGTTGAATACGAAGACTTCGACCTGCAGTTCGCGATCGGCGGTAACCGTCTCGTCGTTACTCCGGTCCAGCTGGCCGGTGCACACGGCATGCTGATCAACAAGGGTAAATACATCGAACCGCATACGATCAACTACATCGAATTTGCTGACGGATCGAAATACATCGCCGATACCGAAGGTAAACAGGTCCTTTCTCCGGGCGCTGCCTACCTTGCGGCATACTGTGAGGAATACAACGTTTCCGGTCCGTTCTATAACTACATGCAGATCCTGCGCAGTGATTATCCGGTATTTGCCAAGACCGGTACGACCGACTGGGGCAAGGCCGGCTTAAGCTATGGCATTCCGCAGGGTGCTGCGAAAGACGCATGGCTCGTCTGCCAGACATCCAACTACACCATCTCGATCTGGATCGGCTTCGACCAGGTCGGCGAAGGTCACTACTTCACACTGACGGACGACCGTCTCAACACAAAGGGCCAGATCGGCCGAATGATGCTCGATGAACTCTACGACTATTACCAGTACGAGCCGGTCATGGTCGAGCGTCCGGACGATATCGTTGAGATCACCCATATCAAAGGCGTCTACCCCTACTGTTATCCGACTGCCGGCACTCCGGTCACCGGTCTGATCAAGAAAGAATTCTATGAACTCACGGATCTTTCCAATGTTCCGCGTGAAGAAAAGAAAGGCGTACTTGCCGGAATGGGCGTCAGCTTCGGTGAAGGTGATGACCTCAACATCGTATGGCAGGGCTTCGGCGGCGGAGGCGGCGGCGATACAGTCGATATCTCCGCGACCAACATCTACGGCGAAACAACGCACGCGACCGGCCGCAGTTACTTCAACCGCTACATCTTCATCAATCCGTCAACGTATTACGCAGACATCTATGTAAACGGAAGCATCCATCACTCGATCTCTTCCAGTTCGCCGGCTTATACCGCTTCGGTCCATGTTGATTCCGGCAGCACAGTTACAGTCTGCGGCTACACTTCCTCTTCTTCCGAACAGAAGTGCAGTGACGCAACCAAGTAATCAGAAAAAAGGTCAGAATTCTGACCTTTTTCTTTAGCTGAAGCGGGCCTTATGCCCGTTATGACCCGTGAAGTTAAAGGAAATGCGGCTGGCACATTTCCTGTTTTATTCTTTCGTTTTATTGCGGGTCGTCTTTTCGATATACTCGCTTACCAGATCCCGCAGATCGGCGGTAGCGACCGTGACTCCGGGGCGTTCCTGATAATTATCTTCGATATAGACGACCTTGCGAGTCACCAGCATGTGGAAGCGGTTGCCGTTGAAGCTCAGCCAGCTGCGGTCACATTCATCGATCTCGTTCAAGATCGCATAGACTGCCAGCTTGAAATTGCGGACCTCTGTTCCGAAGAACTCCTCCAGCATCTTTTTTTTCTTATCGAAGCGGACTTTTACGATCTCCTTACGGTGACCGTTATTCTCCAGTACTTCTGTTTCGTATTTATAATTCAGCATCTCAGTCCTCCATGATCGGATAAGCGGTCACGATCTTTTTCTTTTCAACATACATCTCGATCTCCATTCCGTCCTTAGTCAGTCCGTGAATGGTGCCGTTCTTCTTCGAGGAATTCTCATAAGCTTCATTGATCGCGTCAACGACTTCCTGCGGGCTCATATCGTCCGGGAAGAACGAGGAATAACCTTTATTTCCGCTCTTGGCGTGCCCTCTGACTTCGACCTGCGCGGTATAGACACCAAAGCTGTCCGGTTCGGAACGGTTTCCGACGATCTCGCCGGGACTGTCGACGATCATATCGTAATGATAGCCGCTGCCGTTCCCCTTACTGTTAACCGATCCCAGAAAGATATGCTCGACCGCGTTTTTGGAAAAGTGTTCAAGATGTTCAAGATCCTCAAGATCTTCCGCATAATAGACTGTCTCTGTTTCCGGTGTCTCTGTCGGTTCCGGAGTCGGCGTGGGCGTA
>JAUNQE010000010.1:14768-25744 GCA_030536365.1 Erysipelotrichaceae bacterium
GGTTCCGGCGTCTTTGCAGGCTTCGGTGTTTTTGTCGGTTCCGGGGTCGGAGTCGTTTCGACGGTGGTGACCGGTTCTATGGTCGGCTCCGGCTTCGGAGCAAACAGCTGGCAGGCATTCAGACTCAGCAGCAGTAAAACAGCCAGTACTGCCAGAGTTACAAGATTGCGTTTGTTCTTCATGTCTTTATTGTATTCCCGGGCAAAAGAAAAGAGAAGTCTCACTTCTCTTACTTGGTTTCACTCTCCGCTGTTGCAGACGGTGTTTCTGCAGGAGCTTCGTCCTCGCTGCTGGAAGGCAGATAGAATACCTTTTCATCATCCTTCGAGAACATGTACTCTCCTCTGGCGTAGGTCTCGATATAATTCGGATCTTCCAATTTTGTCTTCTGGGCGACCAGGGAAGCATTTTCTTCTTCAAGCGCCTTCAGTTCCGCTTCGACCAGATCCTTCTGACGCTGCAGCCGCAGGGTCGTAAAGATCTGCTTACCAACGCCGACGAAAAGATAGATCGCTACCGCCAACAATACACAGGCGATCAGTTTCGGAACAATTTTACTGCGTCTTCTCTTCTTCGTGCTCATCTTTTTCCTCGTATATACCTTCATCAAGAACTTCGAACAGCGATGCCGCTTCTTCCTTGCGGACATGATCCGGTGTGGAAAGGACACGGATCACCAGCTTGCGCTGTCCGAATACAACTGTTATCTCATCTCCCGGCTTGACCTGGGCAGCTGCCTTGGCGCGCCGGCCGTTGACGTAGAGCCTTTCATTGTCTGCAAGATTTTTCCCGGTCGAGCGGCGTTTCAGAACGCGCGCGACTTTCAGATACTTATCAATTCGCATCCTTTTCCAGCTCCTTGAGATCCTCACTCAGACGGATCAGCTTGTAGACGTCCTCCTTGCGGTTGGCCGTCATCAGACTGAGTCTGTCTTGAGTATAGCTTATTTTTATGTCTTTTGAAAGACGGTTGCAATATTCAAAAAGCTTGTAGCCGTCGATCCGGTCGGAGGCTTCCTTGCTGAGAGTCAGAACGAAAGACTTCTGGTAGACCTTCGTGCTTTCGATCTCGTGATTCTTCATCAGCAGCTCGATCCGCTTCTTATCGAACAGAGCGACGATCTCCTGCGGCAGATGTCCGTATTCATCGCTCAGCTGTTTCTCATAGCTCATCAGCTCGTCATGTCCCTCGATCTCATCTAAACGATGATAGATGCTGAGCTTATCATAGTCGTTCTCGGAGAACTGTTCCGGGATATAGGAAGAGATCGGGATCTGCGGTTTGACTTCCTCTTCCTTTTTAACGATCTTTCCGGTCTTTTCATCGATCGATTCCTGCAGCATGGACAGATACAGGTCCAGGCCGACATTGTCAATAAATCCGGACTGTTTGGAACCCAGAAGGTCACCGGCGCCGCGGATCGCCAGGTCGCGCATGGCGATCTTATAGCCGCTGCCCAGAGCCGTGAATTCCTTGATCGCGTTCAGACGTTTCTCGCTCTTTTCCGAAAGCTGACGGCGCGGCGGGACCAAAAGATAGGCATAGGCGATCTTGTCACCGCGGCCGACACGGCCCTTGATCTGATAAAGCTGGGAGAGACCAAAGTTCTCGGCATGTTCGACTAAGATCGTATTGGCATTGGGGATATCGATACCGGTCTCGATGATCGTCGTGCAGATCAGGATATTGTTCTGTCCCTGATAGAAGGACATCATGACATCCTCGATCTCCTCGCGGTTCATCTGTCCGTGGGCGACAGCGACCTTGGCATACGGGATCGTCTGTTCCAGTTTATGAGCGATCTGATAGATGCGGGCGATATCGTTGTAAAGATAGAACACCTGACCGCCGCGGTTCAGTTCGCGCATGATGACCTCTTTTACGAGATCCTCGTTCTTCTCGACGACATAGGTCTGGATCGGATAGCGGTTCTGCGGCGGCGTATCCAGTGTGGACAGGCCATAGATGCCGACCAGCGACATCTGCAGCGTGCGCGGGATCGGCGTCGCGCTTAAGGACAGAACATCGATCGTGTTCTTGATCTCCTTGATCTTTTCCTTGTGTTCGACACCGAAACGCTGTTCCTCGTCGATGATCAGCAGTCCGAGATCGCTGAAGGAGACGTCTGAGGAAAGCAGACGATGGGTACCGATGACGATATCGATCTTCCCCTCTTTCAGTCTCTGCAGCACGTTCTTCTGGTCAGACGGCGTCGTATAACGGTTCAGCAGCGCGACTTCGACCGGGAATTCCTTCAGACGGTCGGTAAAGGTGCGGTAGTGCTGAAGCGAAAGGACGGTCGTCGGACAGAGATACGCGACCTGCTTATGATCAAGAGCGGCTTTGAAAGCAGCCCGCAGGGCAACTTCTGTCTTGCCGAAGCCGACATCTCCACACAAAAGACGGTCCATCGGTTTTGGTGATTCCATATCCGCCTTGACCTCGGCGATCGCCCGGAACTGGTCCGGTGTCAGATCAAAGGTAAAGGCGCGTTCAAATTCATGTTGAAGCGGTGTATCCTTGCTGAAAGCAAAACCGGTCTTCTTATCGCGGATACTGTAGAGTTCGATCAGGCGGGACGCAAGGCGGTCGATATCCTCCTTGACCCTTTCCTTGGTATTGGCCCACTGTTTGGAGCCGAGCTTATGCAGTTTGGGGACAACGCCCTCTTTGGAGACATATTTGCGTACCAGTGAGAACTGGGAAAGCGGGACGAGCAGAACATCATTGCCGGCATAGACGATCTTCAGATAGTCAAGACGGATGTTGTTCACTTCGCGCTGTTCGATGCCAAGATACTGGCCGATACCGTACTGACGGTGAACGACATAGTCACCGGTAGAAAGCTCATCATAGGAATTCAGCGTTAAAGCTTCCGCGTACTGCAGGGCAAAACGACCCTTGCGCGGTTTCTTGTCAAACAGCTCAGCCGAGGTAAAGACCCGGATACCGAGCTCCGGCAGCGAGAATCCCTGCGGGAGCGGCGACAGCATCAGCTGTATACCCTCTTTCAGCTTGTTCTCGAGCATCGTATAGGGGATCTCCAGCTCGATCAGAGTTTCGCTCACCAGCGCCAGTTCCTTGGCTTCCAAGGCAAGGACCGTATACTCGTTCTCTTCGCGGGAAAGGATCTTCAAAAGCTCCTTCAGAGGGGCGTACGGCAGATCGACTTCGGTCGCCATGGGCACACTTTCACTGAAGGGTCTTCCGGTATAGCGGCTGACTTTATCGCATTCGCGGTCAAAATCCGCGTATTGATAGAACTTCAAAGGAAGCTCGTTTTCTTCGTTCATTTCCTGGATGTAGGCCACCGTTTCATCTGTCACGAATTTCAGATGTTCCTCGATCCGGCTGGCATCGGAAAGATAGAGACGCGCTTCCGGAAGATAATCCAGAAGATGATCGCTCTCGACATAGGAAAGATAGGCATACAGTTTCGGACTGTAGACATCCTCACGGATGAACTCAAGATCCAGTTCGACCGCGCCGACAGGATTGCGGATCGCGTTCAGGATCTTTTCTCTGTCTTCCTCGGAGAAGAAGACATCCTTTGCAAAACAGATCGTCGCTTCCGGGACGGTCTCGATCGTACTCTGGGTATTGATATCAAAGAAACGCAGAGAATCGATCTCGTTGTCAAAGAATTCGATACGGAGCGGCCGCGAGTAGTTCACGGAGAAAACATCGACGATCGAGCCGCGGACCGCATAGCTCAGAGCCTGTTCGATATGTGACACTCTCTCATAACCGGCACGGTTGAGCCAGTCGATCAGATCATCACGTTCCAGGATCCCGCCGGTCTTCATAGGCAGGATGAACTGTTTCAGTGTTTTCAGACGGGGCAGATGACGGATCAGGCCGTAAGGTGTTACGACGATGATCTTCGGATGCCCGTTCAGGATCTGATAAAGGCTGTAAAGACGCTCAGCCCGGTTCTCGTAAGAAGCCGCGATCGCTTCGGCGCGTAAAGACTCTTCCGGGAGGTAAGCGATGACTTCCCCGTCTTCAAAAAGAGGCATCAAAAGCTCCGCGAGATGCGAAGCCATGAACATATTCTCTTTGACAACGACGGTCACGCCGTCTCTCTGAGAGACCGTATAGGCGATCTTAAGCGCTTCCTCAACAAGCGAGGAATACGCGCGAAGATCATGACTGCCGGTGATCTCCTCCAGAGCCTTTAACAGCCATTTATCTTTCATGAGTTGAATTTATTCATTGTAAGTGAAAAAGGATGATCAAGCGCGAACGTCAGCGCGTCAGCGGCTTTATCCAGGCTTTCATTGAATTCAGTAAGCTGATCCTCCGGGATCTTTCCGAGGACATAATCGACTGTCGGGATCAGCGGATCCTTGCCGATACCGACCCGGATACGGTTCAGTTCGAAAGTGTGCAGCTGGTCGATGATCGAAGCCATTCCCTTCTGACCGCCGCTTGATCCTTTCGGACGCAGACGGATCTTGCCTACCGGCAGATCCAGATCGTCATGGACGATGATGATATCTTCCGGATCGATCGAGAAATAGCGGACGAACTGGCCGACCGCGTTTCCGGAATTGTTCATATATGTCAGCGGTTTGAGAACGATCAGATCCTCACCGTGAAGTCTCGTCTTCGTAAAAAGACCTTCAAACTTCTCGCGGTCAAGACGGATATTGTTTTTCTCGCAAAAACGCTCCAACACCATAAAACCCGCGTTATGACGGGTTTTAGCGTATTCTCTTCCGGGATTTCCTAAGCCTACAAAGAGCTTCATTCGCCCTCGTTTTCCTTCTTTTCAGGCGTTTCTTCCGCGGTTGTTTCCGGAGTATCCTCCACGGTTTCTGCCGGAGCTTCCTCAGTCACAGTTTCTTTGACCGGGACTTCCTCAGCTGCAGTTTCTTCTGCAGGAGCTTCTTCGGCTGCGACCTCTTCCTCTACCGGAGTTTCTTCAACAACGGCAGCTTCCTCACCTTCCGGTTCTTCAGAAGCGGTTTCTTCTTCGGAATCGGTATTCTCGGTCTCTTCGCCCTCTTCTTCGACCGGCGCGGCATACTTCGTATAGACGCCTCTGTCATTCATCATCATCTTGCCGACAGAAGAATTGGAGAACGCAGTCATGTCTTCCTGTGCCTGTTCATCAAGTTCCTCTCCGCTTTCCGCAAGCAGGAACTGTGCGATCCGCTTGAAGAAACCGATCAGTTTTCTTTCATAACGGAAGCCTTCGTAATCGCCGGCAAGCAGATTGCGGCAGAAGACCTTCCAGTCATCGTTTTCGGCAGTATAGAGGTCTGCGGTAGCTTCCATGACCTTGTATTCAACAAATTTGGAAAGCTCTTCCTTATGGGAAGCGAACTTTTCCATGAATTTCCGGATGAACTCGTTGTCGCCAAGTGCACCGGCTTTATTCAGCAGGATGCAGGCCCAGACAAAGCTGTCGCTGTTGGTGATCACGCTCTGCGGATCAAAAACACCCTTGCGTTCCAAAAGAAGCGCGGGCGAGAAGTTTTCCAGTGTTATAGCGCAATCCTGTTCATCACGCAGTTTCTGGTAAAGCTTGAAGATCTGTGTCTTCTGGCGGTATTCCTCGACAGTCTCCTTTTCAAGATACTTATCGATCTGAGCACCGGCATCCGCATCCCCTTTGAAAAGCGCGTTGGCGCAACTGACATAGCCGGAGGAATTGCGGTTTCTTTTTGCCATACGGAAGTTCATAACAGTCAAGTATATCGCTACAACGATCAGAATATAAAGCATCGTATTACCCATTTGTCGATCTCCTTTTTATTTTGCATGTATTATTATACCTTATCTTTTTCTTTAACAAAACGTTTCTTAAACCTATAAAACGCTGAAAACACCGTAAATAAAGGAATATCCGTCATTCACCGATCCGTTCTTTCCCGTTATCTCTCCTGTCGCCTGACAGTATAGCTTATAGTCTTTTCTGTTATAGGAGGATGATCATCTGAAAAAGAGGCTGAACGTCTCTTTGATCCTGCGGAGCTGCCGCGCGGCATCACCGGTCATTGCGTGTTTACCGATGACAGCAGTTCTCTATGCTTCCTCACTTTTTCAAAGACTGGATAAATCCCAGGATCCGCGCGTCCAATGGTGAAGGCAAGAGACTGCCGAGAAACACTCCGGTCTTATTGAGCAGGCCTTCGGTTCCGTAGGAGCGCTTATGATCAAGCAGGTATTTGCCATAGCGGGCGACCTGATCCGGACCGTGAACCAGACCGGACGAGAAGAATTTTGCCTGTTCCGCGCCGGCCGTCTTCGCGAAGTTCGTATTTACCGGACCCGGACACAGGCAGGAAACAACGATCCTGTCTTTCCGGACTTCCTCATGCAGAGCGCGCGAGAACGAAAGAACGAAAGCCTTTGTCGCGTAATAGACCGCCATCCCCGGACCTGGGAAGAATGAAGCGATCGAGGCGACATTCAGGATCTCTCCCCTTTTTTCCTTCTGCATGTCTTTTAAAAACAGATAGGTCATCTCTACAAGCGCGCGGTCATTGAGGTCGATCATCTTCTTATAGTCTTCGACATTCCCGTCCGCGAAACTGCCGTAGGTCCCGAAGCCGGCATTATTGATCAGTGTCCGCACAAAAAGGCCTTCCTTCTGAACGGCATCGTAGATCCTTTCGGGACCATCGTTTAAAGTCAGATCGATCGACTGTGTGTAGACTTTGTGTCCATATGCGTTTCCGATCTCTTCCTTCAGGTTATTAAGGGCTGTGGAATTCCTTCCGATGAGATAAAGATCCTTTTCCTTCCCGTAAAGACGGGCAAAGGAGGTGCCGATCCCGCTGCTGGCACCGGTGATCAGAACGACGTCTCTCATTTCTGAATGCAGCGCAGGCTGCCCTTTCCGTCACGGATCTCGCCCTTGACATAAGAACCGTTGACTAATGTGAAGTACGGGCTGGTATGCCCGATATCCATCTCCATCGCGACCGGGATCTTCTTTCCGAAGATCTTCTGGAGCGCTTCCTTATAGGTAAAGCCGATCATCGTGCTCTCAAACAGCGTGCGTCCCATTAAGACGGCGCTGACATGATCGAACCAGTGATTCTGCTTCATCGCAAACAGAGTATGATAGAAATCTTCGGCGGAGAGCGCGAAGTTGTCGAAGAACCAGACGATGCCCTCGTCCTTATAACGCTCATTAAAGTCACGTACCGCATCCATATCGCTGCCGATGATATCCCGCAGCGCGTCGATGCAGCCGCCGATCAGACGGCCCTCGAATCTGAAGTCTCCGGGATACGCCTTGTACTGCACCGGCGCTTTCGGCAGATCCTCGGCGCCGATCCCCACAAGATACTGTTTGTAGGAATGCTGAAGCGCCCACTTGCCCTGCATATGCTCGACTGCCGTGCGGACGCTGCGTCTGCAGATCTTATCGCAGTCAAAGCCGCCGGCATTGATGCCGTAGATCGTCGCGATGTCATATTTCGTCGGCAGGATGAACAGAAGCGTCGAGGGATCGCTCATGCCCACGAACCATTTCGGATTCTTAACGATTGTTTCAAAATCGGTATACGGCAGCATCTCCATCAGGAAATCCCCGCCCGCCGCGCATAAGACGAGATCCACTTCGGGATCGGTAAACATCTCCTTGAATTCCTTTGCCCGTTTTCTGGCGGTCGTGGAAACAAGCGCGTCTTTACGGACGGAAGCGGATTCCTTGATCGCAAAGCCCTGCCCCTTCAGATAGTCCAGCGCTTTATCAAAATGTTCCAGTTTGTTGCCGACTCCGGCAGACGGGGCGCAGATCCCGATCGTCTGTCCTTTTTCGATAAACTTCGGATAATACACCTTATTCCTCCCCAAATACTTCTTTATAGTTCTTTTCAATGATCGCTTCCAGTTCCGGAAGCGGGATATTCTTGATCTCACTTACCCTGCGGTAAATATTGACGACATCCGCCGGTTCATGCCGGTGATCCTTTACCGGACTCTGATACGGGGCATCGGTCTCCAGCAGCATTCTTTCCACAGGCACGGCGCGGACGACTTCTTCCGGGCGTTTTGCGTTGGGAAAAAGAACGCTTGCCCCGAAGGAAAGATAATAGCCTGCTTTCAGATATTCCCTTGCCGTCTCAACAGAGCCGCTGAAACTGTGCATGATTATCTTCACTCGATATTGTTTCAGGATATCCTGGGTATCCTTCACCGCTTTGCGGCTGTGAATATCCACCGGAAGCCCGAGTTCCTGCGCCAGCGCAAGCTGGGCGTGAAAAAAGCGGAGCTGGCTCTCCTTCGTATGCGGATGGGAATAATAATCCAGTCCGATCTCGCCGATCATATCCGGCTTTTCCTTCAGCACGAAAGCGCGAAAGTTCCGCAAACGCTCCTCGCTGTCATCTTCCTCAAGATCCTGCGGATGGATCCCGCAGGCGATCTTAAAAAGCGGCTGTTTCTTCTTATAAACAAGCGCTTTCCGATAATCCTCTATATTGCAGCAGATCAGGATCGCTCCTTCGACCTGCTCCTCCAGCATTTTTTTGACCGTTTCTTCGCGATCTTTATCAAACTGATAAGAACCGAGATGGCAGTGGGCGTCGATCCGCATTCTTATTTACCGAGACAGAAGTTTCTGAACATATGATCGATCAGATCCTCCCGGTATTCCTTTCCCAGGATCTCACTCAGATAGGAGTAGCTTTCCGTCAGTTCCTCCCCGGCGATATCCAGCGGCAGATCCTCGCTCGCGAGATATTCCTGCAGACACTGTTTCGCTCTCTGCATGAGCGATACCTGACGGGTGCTCGTCAAAACATCCTGGTCTGCCAGGGAATAAGCCGGTTCATATTTTTCCTCCAGATAGCTGATAAGCTCCTGCAGGTCATTTTCCTTGGCGGAGATATGGATCCCCTCTTCTTCCGAACGCAGGATATCTGCTTTGTTGTAGAGGATGATCCTTTCCTTGTCTTCGGTCATTTTCAGAAGTGCCCGGTCTTCCTCATCAAGCGGCGCGGAGCCGTCGAGCACAAGCAGGATCAGATCCGCTTCCGCGATCGCTTTGCGGGAACGCTCGATCCCGATCTTCTCGACTTTATCCTCGCTCTCACGGATACCGGCGGTATCGATCAGATGCAGTGAAAGCGAGCCCAGATCGACATTCTCCTCGATCAGGTCTCTGGTGGTTCCGGCGACATCGGTCACGATCGCCTTTTCCTTGGCGCTCAGCGCGTTCAAGAGAGAGCTCTTGCCGACATTCGGCTTGCCGATGATGGCGGTCTTTAAACCGTCCTTGACCTCCAGGAAACGTTCCGCCTGGTGGATCATCTCCTCCATACGGAGGATCCATTTTTCCACTTCCGGACGGATGACATCCTCATCCATCTGTTTTTCATCTTCGTATTCCGGGTAATCGATATTCACTTCGATCATCGAAAGGACCTGGCGCATATCCTCCATCAATGGTTCGAGCAGACGGCTGACGCTGCCGTCAAGACCGCGCAGCGCTGAGCGCGACTGCAGGATATTGAAGGAATTGACCATATCGTTTGCCGCTTCCGCCTGGGCCAGTGTGATTCGGCCGTTCAGGTAGGCGCGGCGGGTGAACTCGCCCGGTTCCGCGGCCCGCGCATGACGCAGCAGGACTTTCAGGATCCGGCGTGCGGTAAAGGGAGAACCGTGGCAGTTGATCTCTGCCAGATCTTCCCCGGTATAGGAACGCGGCGCTTTAAAAAAGGAGATCAGCACTTCATCCAGCTGTTCCTTTTCATCATAAACATGTCCGTAACGGATCGTATTCGGTTCATATTCCCCCTGCAGATCACTGATCTGGCGAATGATCGGGAATGTGTCCGGACCGCTCAGACGGACGATCGCGATCGCCCCTTTCTGCAAGGCGGTGGATATTGCACAAATCGTATCTTCCATACCTCAATAGTAACAGAAAACAAAAAGAAAAGAGACATTGCTGTCTCTTCTAACGGTTATCTTCGAAGGCGATCTGGATGCCTTTCTGCGGGAAGAAGGCATTCTTGATCAGGATGTCGCAGTACGGGAATTCGACCCGCAGCCGGCTGATCAGCCGGTTCAGCTCCTCCATGCAGTTATCATAGACGATACGCACCTTTCCGCCGGCGTAGCCTGCCTTTTTCATCTTCTCAAAAAGACTCTCGGCGCGCATACCACGTAAAAGATGGGTATGAGGAAGATAAAGGGCAAAGACCTGTTTCTTTTCCTCTTCCGTGGCTTCCGCCTCGTTGCAGGATGCTTCGATCTCGTTCAGAAGCATCATTTCACTTTCTGTATAACGCTTCATGTCTAATCCTCCATCGGTTATTAGATAACTCTTCTAAAGTTATGATAATTCTTTTTATAAACTATGTCAATCTGTATAACGTGTCCTGTGATACAATTAAGGCATGAAAAAGGAAATGCGCCGCAAAGCGGACCTGGAAGGCTTCCGCCTGCCGACCTATGCCGAGATCCCGGATGTCGGGCTGTTTCTCGATCAGGTCAGCAAGTATATCTCAATGAGCCTGTATCCGCTGGGGAATATCACCTGCACATCCTCGATGATCGCGAATTATGTCAAAAAAAGCCTGATCCGCAACCCGATCCGCAAACAGTATGACCGTTCCCAGATCGCTGCCCTTTTCCTGATCTCCGTCTACAAGAATTCCGTGATCCTGGAGGATCTCGGCAAGATCGTTCCCAAGGAACCGGAACTGATCGAGAAGCAGTATCTCCAGTTCGCCCCCTATTATGAGGCCAAGCTGCGTGAGATCTTCTTCAGGGAAAACACAGAGATCGCAACAGAGCTTCCTGAGCTGCTGCAGACGGTCGTAACAAGTTCGGTCTATAAAACATATATCGATTCCCGTTTCGTCGAATAATCGCCTTAAAACGCTGAAATCAGCGTTTTTTTGCATCTCCTTTTTCTTTTCAGCAGGAAATCATGAATAATAAGAACTATGAAAAAACTCGGTTGTTTCGGTTCCAGCTGTATCGACTATTACACCAACCTGCAGGG
>JAUNQE010000011.1:0-13713 GCA_030536365.1 Erysipelotrichaceae bacterium
CCATGCAGAAGAACAAGCGGTAATTTGCTGCTTGACTGATCTGGTTCGGCGATTCGATAATATGTTTCGTAGCCTAAAAAAGGCATTTTTCCTTCAGTGGTCTTCATTCGGTTACTTCTTTCGTACGCGTTTAATCATATCACAAAGATCATTCATAATCTGCTTGCGTTATAAAAGAACCGCATTCACGGTTCTTAGTTGGCTTGATTGCCCAGCGTTTCTTCTGCGTACGCCATTATGTAATCATATCTTCGCCGATAGAATGCTTTGATTGCTTCCAGCTGTCTGTCCCATTGCAAGGAATAATCTCCGAAGCGAAGATACTGATCTCCCATCAATCCTCCCCAGTATTCTGCCCACTCATCCAGGGTCGTTTCGACGCGCTCCGGCGATAAATCGTTTTCGCCAATTTGTTTCAACGACATCATAAACATTTCGCAAAACTCCGGCGATTCGATTGCTGATGCGAATAGCGGATGGTTCGCCATTACATCATTCACAGAATTCCGATCTACAGCCGTTCTGTCATCTTCATATAATCCGGAACTAAAATCCGTATCATAAAGCATAAAGCGCCATCGTCCGTCCGCATAAGGATTACCCGGTTCAACGCTCATCGAGCACCACAGCTCATAGTTCTTGATTGAAGTAAAATCATAGTTCCCCATGTAGATCTCCGCAGCAAAATAGTCTGCCATGCTTTGAATATCCACGATTCGCTTAAACCGTTCCCATACTTTCGGGTCGCTCATATCCTCGTTTTCAAACGCATTCAATTCGTCATACAATCCTATCGCATCAGCATCTCCATCTTCGAATTCCCCGTCCTTCACGATCAAAACATCGCTGATCCCAAAATGTTTCTCCAGATACTGTGAGCTGAATCGATCATTCAAATTGTATATGCCCCAGTATTCCCCATTCAGATACAAAACAACCGGGCGAGAGTGCTGGGTAAGAAAGCTCCGTTCCGACAGCAAAGCCTGCTGCCAGCCGTCTTTAAAAATCAAACCGTCCGCTAAGTTACCGCCGTTACGCAAAACAAAGCATTG
The DNA here is from genome assembly GCA_030536365.1 of Erysipelotrichaceae bacterium. Taxonomy (GTDB): domain Bacteria; phylum Bacillota_I; class Bacilli_A; order Erysipelotrichales; family Erysipelotrichaceae; genus RGIG5669. Next base: position 1,053 of record JAUNQE010000011.1, read on the forward strand.
ATAGGAGTTTACGGAATCGTCCGGGAATAAACTGTATTCAATTTCCTCCTTCCCGTATTCCTCTCTGAAATATACTCTGAAAGACTTATGCGAATACATTCTGGAGACGCCTCCGTGTACGCGAATTCCGCCGCTTTGCTCAATGCTGAGATGATCGTTTGAATCGAATATCTCTATTTCGGCAGGACGTTCCCACGCTTTCCCTTTCTGTGAATAATTAGCCTCCATCTTCCACCACAGACTGTCGTTTAGTATTTTTTCGCTGTCGCTTTCGCTGCGCCATTGATCGAATATTATTCCTTTGGCAAGAATGCCTTTTTCATAATCAAGCAGATTTTCGGGATCCGTCACAACAGAAATGAGCATGGTTCCGTTATAATCTGCAAAAATACTGCGATTGGGGAAATATGTCTTAGTTGAGACCGGCCCCATAGTGCCATCCGGCGCAAATGCAGCCGCACGGATGATCCAAGCATCTGCCAGCTCAGGCGCTTCCTTTAAATCATATACACCATCAACATGGATCAGATCGATCGTCTCATCATTCAGCCATCCTTCTCCGCTCCCGCTTAAGTACAGCTCCTTAGAGTAACGTTTTGAACCTTTATTGGGAACCGAAGAGTCGGTGGTATAACGGATCGTGTATCCTTCTGGTGCTGAAAGTCTCAGTGTCACTGCATCGGGATAGGCTCCGGATTCCACAGAAAAAGATACAGCCTCTGGTTCGTAAACTTTAGTCTGACATCCAAAAGCAACAAGTAGCAAGACAAACAGTATGCAATTTGTGATCCGTTTTATCCTCATGACTTTCCCGTCTGTTTATTCTATATATATATATATATTATCAGATTACTAATGTATAATTATACTCAGTAAGCATCACTATGGTTCCTCCAAGACTTAGAGTCTAGTATAGGCAATCATTTTACTTTAGTTTTATATAACTGTCGCCAGTTGATTTTCTGGTTCACAAAAGCACAAAGCGCAGAAACAATATAAAGTGTTCTGCTGTTTCTCCTTTTTCTATCAAATTTGCAAAATACATTAAGGCAAAAACTATGTTGACCAACAAAAAGACAAAAACCATTCTTACCGTTATCCTAATATTGCAGATCCTGTTTCTAATGTACTTGACATGGAAATATGGTATTCAGCGATTAGACGGAGATGATTCCGCCGAGATGATTTTGGCAAATCTTCTTGCCCGAGAAGGCGGCATTCTAAGCCGCAACTGGTTTTACTCTACGGAGATCCGGGTCTTGAACACACAGATCGTGATGTCTTTGCTTTTTCGCATATTTGATAACTGGCATCTGGTTCGAACTTTGGGCACAGGGATCCTGCTCTGCATTCTTCTGTTATCATATCTTTTCATGTGCCGGAGCATTCCGGAAGGAGACCGGCTGAGAGCTTGGGCGCCGGTTGTCCTTCTTCCTTTTTCTTATGTTTATTTAGATATTGTTCTCTATGGACTATATTATATTCCACATATCAGTATTCTCTTTATTAGTCTTGGCCTTCTTTTACGAGATAAGGATAATGACTTCCTGCCAGAGGTTTTTCTATATACTCTTGCACTGATTGCCGGTATGGGAGGTATTCGTATTCCAGCCGTTGGTTATTTGCCGGCTTTTTTAGCCTCCTTCCTGATCTTTCTCCTAAGCGGTGAATGCAGGAAAGCCTGCCAACGAAGTTTTTGCGCCTGTATCGCTTCGGGTGCCGGATATCTCATAAATACACTGGTTCTAAGCAAAACATATTGGTTTCAGTCACGAAGCTATGTGAAGCCGACGCTTCCAAATCTCCGGACAGCGATCACAATTGTCAAAGACACAATACAGGTGTGCGGCGGTGCCAAACCCGGGTTATCCTTCCCGGGGATCGGCGGCATCGCAGGGTTGCTTCTGTTCGCCTGTATCATCGCCCTGTCTATCCTGATCATCCTAAATAGAAAGCAAGTTTCCTTGCCTTTGCAGATCGTTGTTTTGACCTTCATAATTTCCTGGTTCATTACAGCGTTCGTCGGCGCTTGCACAAATAACGGCTGGGCTAACCGTTATGCAATGATTCCGTGCATGGGAATGATCCCTGTTATGGCAGAGGGGGGGTTTCCTGCTGCGTAGGAAAACAAACAGGTTTGTAGCAGCCGCGCTTACAGTGATGCTTCTTTTGACAAGTTCTTCTCAGGTCTATCGTTTCATAACAGAAGACAAATTGAAGAAGGTCCAGCCCGCATACGATTACATAATTGGATCCGGCATGACTTTCGGCTACAGCAACTGGGAGGTCGGAGATGTGATTACAGAAGTCTCTGATGGAAAGATCCATATGTGCAAAGTTCAAAACTATGCAAGCCTCTGGAGATGGAACTGGCTAATGGAAAGAGACTACATGAAGTATACAGAGAATGGTCCCCTGTTCCTTCTGCTGGATAAGGAACGTTTTACCAGCACCGAGCCAGAAAGAGGGTACTTCTACGGGACATGGACAGAAGAAGACATGGTCTGGAGAAAGCAGGCAAAAGTCGGATTCGAAGATGATAATTTTGTTGTATGGGTCTTTGACTCAGAAGAAGAATTTGAAACGATTACAGGATCTCGTCCACACCAGTAAAATATGCTGCAATTGTAGAAATCGACTATGACAGATCACAACACAACGTTGCCGAAACAACCCGTTAATGCCTTCGGGCCAAGCGCTCTCACAAAAAAAGAGAAAAGTATATGACGTAGACTATATCAGACTTTCGTTCATAATCTCTAGATCCAGCGACTTTCTTGTAAAGCAGTTCAAAGAATCACCAATTAAGGTGATTCTTGTTTTTTAATTTTGATACTCTTATTTGAAAACCATGATTGGATGGTGCTGTTTTTCGTTGACGATCGTCGCTTATGTTTATGTGACTAATCAATTGACCCTTTGCCTGTTGTCTGCACCAGCAAAGCGACTAAAACAAACACAATTCCTGCATTTAGCGGATTCATGCTGTTCACCAGGGATTGACCAAGATATCCAAGGAGACCAATCAAATATGAAACATATGTGTTATCCTTACGATTTTTCATATGGCTCCAGACGAGTAAGACAATGCTGCCGACATATAACAAAAATCCGACAATGCCCATTGTAAAAAGAACCTGCAGAGGCTCGCTGTGTGTTGCGATTATCACTGCGCCAAGCTCATTATTCAGGTTTCCGTACCACGGTGCTTGGTTTTCCGGTCCGATACCTATTAGTTTTTGAAGAGGCCTGAGATAATATCTAAAAGCAAATACAGTCTCATTCCAGATCCGTAAACGGTTGTTTCCCCACGAATAGTCATATGCCCGCAGATGTGCCATCATATCGAAGACAAGCCAGAGCAGTCCGGCAATGCAGATCAATGACACCGCAAACGAAATAGTCTTCTGAGCTGGTTTTGACAGCTCGATTTTTTTGCACAAGCAAAACAGAGCGACACCGGAAACAGTCAATGTACCAAGCATACCATAGTTGCATAAATGACCTGTTAATCCGGAGAAGGAATGAACTTTTCCGGCAAAGACCGGAATTGTTTTAATCACAATTCCGAACAGACCAAAAACCGCCGGAAGCAGAAATATCGAACGATAGCGTTTAATGTCTTTCAGCAGGTATGGAACCAGAAACATCATACTTACCGTTAACCCAAGATAATAGCTGTCGCAATTGCATAAAAGAATATTACCCGTTCCCAGGATCAGGCAAAGACCGTACACATATTTGATCGGTTTTCGAGTTTCCTCAACAAACCGGAAATAAAACACAGGAAGCAGAAGGCTGAGATATCCGGCCGTCCAGTTTGCGTTGCCTGTGAGTGAAAAATAATCAAAGTACTGACTTGAACGAATCCCTTCATGGAGATTAAACAAATCAATTTCTGCACTATGGAAAAAACTCAAAACATAGATGCCGATGTTTACCAGGGCAACCGGGATCCAAAGATCCCCGCTTGGCGCAGCGTCTCTGAAAAGGAGCACTAAACCGATCGAACCTGAGATCACAAAGGATCCGATCCCCCAGCCGTTATTGCCGAAGAACGAATCTAAAAAACGGCTTGAATAACAAGAAGAAACCAGCGAAATCGTAGCCAGTGACAACAGGTTCTTATCAGTAAAGCCAAACGATCTTTCCTGCTTCTTTCCGGACAACAGATACACTGCTGACATCAGTACAATAGTGACCGCCAGGCCGATATGAAGAGCTCTTGCCTTCGCCTGAACCAGGTCAAAATATGCGTTATTCAATGTCAAAGGCACTATAACTAGCATCCAAAAAGCATATATATAGAAAACTGCGGTTTTCGGATCATCTTTGATTCTTTTTATCATCTCTTCCATTTTACCCGTTTAAAAGAAAGAGAGATATTGCTATCTCTCCTGTTCTTTAAATAATTGATCAATACTATTTATTTTCCAGCAGTATTGACTACTCGGTATGTGTTGTCGGAAGTAGTTTTGCTGGTTGTTGAAGAAGTGTCTGTCTTGGTTTCTTCGCTTGTCTTATCTTCTGTTTTTTCTTCGGTCTTTTCTTCGTTCTTTGTATCTGTATAAGATAAAACAAAGGTCGAGAACTTATTAGCTTTGAAGGTGATCTTTCCGGTATTTACATCTACATCTGCATCCCATACATCAGTCGTTCCGTCTTCGTGTTTCGCGGTGACCTTCCAAGTTCTCGTATATCCCTCTTTTTCAGCCGGAAGCTGAGCTTTTGCGTTGTCTGCCAAATAAATAGTTAATGTCACTTCCGGAATCGTTCCGGTAACCGGATCATATCCCCATGATTCAGCTTGATTTTCATCGGTATATGTATATTCAACAACCATATTGATATCCATAGTGATTGTTGCTTCGCTATTGTTAGCATCAACGGTTGGTTCTCCAACATAAATGTTATAGTTTTCGACAGTTACATTTTCCTTGCCTTCAGTATCAATATTTGTGAGTAAATCATCAACCTTGATATCAGCAGAAACCGTCGTAGATCCTCCGATTCCCGGGCCATATGCATTGCCTGTAGCGTCCCCGTTTTCCTCGGCTGCGACACTCATGACCAGCGCGCCAACCAACAATAAATTGATTAGAACAACGAGCAGTTTTTTCATTTCTTTTCCTCCCCTAGTAGTTGTAAATCGAAATTATTATAGCACTAATTTTGTCAACTTTATACACATAAAACATATTGCCGTTTCCTTTTGCGGTTTGTTTCAAATATAAGAAAAGCAGAGCGGATTACCCACCGCTCTGCTGTAGTTTGAGATTAGATGTTGAGACGATTACTTCTTTTCGTTAACGATCGTAGCCTGAGCTTCTGCAAGTCTAGCCATCGGTACGAGGTACGGAGACGGGGAGACATAGTCGAAGCCGATCTTATCGAGGAATGCGATCGTGTTGGCGTTGGAAGCCTGTTCGCCACAGATACCGATCTTCAGATCCGGACGCTGTGCACGGCCTCTTTCCAGACCGATCTTGATCAGTTCACCGACGCCTTCGATATCCAGAGACTGGAACGGGTCAGCATCGAGTAATCCACGATCATAGTATGCGTTCAGGAACTTACCGGCATCGTCACGGGAGAAGCCGAATGTCAGCTGTGTCAGGTCGTTTGTACCGTAGGAGAAGAATTCAGACTTCTCAGCGATCTCACCGGCCTTTAAGCAGGAGCGCGGTGTTTCCATACATGTACCGATCGTGTAGTGGACGCGTTCGCCGTTTTCTTCGATGACCTTTTCAGCAGTCGTCTTCATGACATCATAGATGAATTCGAATTCCTTCTTCAGGTTTACTAACGGTACCATCAGTTCAGCATGGACCTTCTTGCCGGTCTTCTTCTGAACGTTGACAGCAGCCTGAATGATAGCACGGGTCTGCATTTCAGCGATTTCCGGATAGGAAACAGCAAGACGGCAGCCTCTCCAGCCCATCATCGGGTTCTGTTCATGGAGTCTTGCGACGGAGTCAGCGATCTCCTGAACCGGAACACCGAGGTCATCCGCGATCTGCTGCTGCAGTTCAGCGGTCTTCGGCAGGAATTCGTGGAGCGGCGGATCTAAGTAACGGATGGTTACCGGGAGTTCGCCCATGACTTCAAAGATCTCTTCGAAGTTCTCCTGATGGAGCGGTAATACTTTTGCTAAAGCAGCCTTACGAGCAGCTTCGTCCTTAGCGATGATCATTTCACGGATCGCACGGATTCTCTTGGTTTCGAAGAACATATGTTCTGTACGAACCAGACCGATACCTTCAGCACCGAGTTCAAGACCGCGCTGGATATCTGCCTTGACATCCGCGTTCATCATGACTTTCATACGTCTACGTGCATCGACCCAGCCCATGAACTTCGCGAAGTCGCCTTCGATCGTAGCCGGGATCGTCTTGATAGCTGTACCGTAGACTTCACCGGTCGTACCGTTCAGGGAGATCCAGTCGCCTTCATGGAATGTCTGGGAACCGATAACGACCTCATCTTCGCCGTGGAAGATCAGGTCTGCGCAACCGGCAACACAGGTTGTACCCATACCGCGGGCAACGACAGCAGCGTGGCTGGTCATACCGCCGCGGGCAGTCAGGATACCTTCGGATACGTGCATACCTTCGACGTCTTCTGCACTGGTTTCAAGACGAACGAGAATGACTTTCTTTCCGTCTTTTGCCCATTCAGCAGCAGTCTTCTGATCGAATACGATCTGGCCGCAAGCAGCACCCGGGGAAGCCGGTAAACCGCGTCCGATCGGAGTATGAGCCTTCAGATCTTCCGGATCGAAGTACGGATGAAGTAATGTATCGAGCTGCTTCGGCTCAACCTGCATGATAGCTTCATCAGTGGAGATCTTGCCTTCGTTGACCATGTCAACAGCGATCTTTAAAGCAGCCTGGGAAGTACGTTTACCGTTACGGCACTGTAAGATGAAGAGCTTGCCGTTTTCGATGGTGTACTCGAGGTCCTGCATATTATGGTAGTGATCCTCGAGGATACCGCAGATCTTGACGAATTCGTCGTAAACTGCCGGCATTTCTTCCTTCAGATGATCGATGTGGCTCGGAGTACGGACACCGGCAACAACGTCTTCACCCTGCGCGTTGAGCAGGTATTCACCGTAGACCTTGTTTTCACCGGTAGCCGGGTTACGTGTGAAGGCAACGCCTGTACCGGAACCGTCGCCCATGTTACCGAAGACCATTTCCTGTACGTTGACAGCTGTACCCCAGGAAGACGGGATATCATTTATCTTACGGTAGTAGATAGCACGTTCGTTGTTCCAGGAACGGAAGACAGCCTCAACAGCGCCTAAAAGCTGGGTGTTGGCATCGCTCGGGAATTCTTCGTGGATATTATCTGTATAGACCTGCTTGAATTCCTTAACGAGACGCTTGAGATCATCGACTTCGAGCTCGCTGTCGAGCTTGACGCCTTTTTCTTCCTTGATCGCATCAATGTGTTTTTCGAATTCAGACTTCGGTACCTGCATAACAACGTCAGAATACATCTGAACGAAACGGCGGTAGCTGTCGTACGCAAAGCGCGGGTTACCTGTTTTCGCAGCGATGGATTCAGCGACTTCATCGTTGATACCTAAGTTGAGGATAGTGTCCATCATACCCGGCATGGAAGCGCGGGCACCGGAACGGACGGAGACCAGAAGCGGGTTTTCAACGCTTCCAAATTCTTTTCCGGTGATTTTTTCGAGTTCCTTGACCATAGCGAAGATCTGTGCTTTTAAATCTTCAGACAGCTTCTTGCCATCGTCGTAGTAACCATTGCAGGCTTCGGTAGTAATTGTGAAACCCTGCGGAACCGGCAGACCGATCTTTGTCATTTCAGCCAAACCAGCACCCTTACCACCCAGCAGGTTACGCATACTAGCGTCGCCTTCTGAGAAAAGATAGGTCAGTTTCTTACTCATATTTCCTCCTTATACACCTCTCGGTGACCATATCAATTTTATCACAAACACTATATCCATAACATAGCTAAAAGTGCCGATAAATGGCTTGAATACGCTTACAATCACAAAAACACAAAAACCGGCTTTGTTTTGCCGGTCTTGTTATTATGTGGCGTTTTTAATGGCAGATGACACCTTAATGGTGTGCTTCTTCCTTTTTCTCTTCTTCGCCCGGGATCTTCGGCAGATTGACTGTTTCTACTCCGGGAATACCTTTGTGATGTCCTTCGTAAGCCAGCGTGAAGGCCATGAAGACACGCAGCAGGATCAGAATGCCGACTTCAAACAGCGACTTCAGATCGCTGATATAAACAGTCTTTAAGATCTCAGCGGAAAGATAGACTTCCAGAACGGTGGACATTGCGCGGTTCAGACCCGGATCCGCCAGAATATCTCTGAATTTGAAACGATATTTGATGATCTTGCGCAGTTCTTTGCCAAGACCGATGACCATCAAGACTGTACCGATGATCTCGATAACGACGACCAGGAATTCGCAGGTCATTGTCAGACCGTGATGCAGTAAATGTGTGATTGCTTCCATACTTACTCCCCCTCAATATACCTCTCTTATTCTACTCAAAAGCAAGCGCTTTTCCAGCGCTTGCTTAATACATTTTCATCTATTCGTAAGAGAGGGCGGTCAGTCGCGCTGATGGACATCGACCTGCGGGAAGGGGATCTCCACGTTTTTGTCCGCAAACAGAACACGGATATCGCGCGTCAGCGCACGCTGCGCGGCAAAAACGTTCTGTTCCGTTGTCTTGACGATGAATTTCAGGTTCACGCCGCTGTCTCCCAGCTCGGTAACGCCGAGGTAGCGCGGCTCCTCAAGATAGATATCCTGACGTTCCGCCAGCATCTTCGGCAGTTCCTCCGCCAGCATCTTCTCCAGTGCGCGCAGATCAGTGTCATAAGAAACGCTGACCTCACAGGCCGCGACCGAATTGTTGCGGGAGCGGTTCTGGAAATTGCGGATGTCGGAGTTGTTGACGACCTTCAGGTTTCCGCCGGCATCCTCGATCGTGGTCGTGCGGACGCCGATATCACGGACCGTGCCGCGGAAGTCATCAAGGATGATGATATCGCCGATCGTGTATTTTCCTTCAAAGATGATAAAGAAGCCGGTGATGACATCCTCAATCAGGCTCTGCGCACCGAAACCGAGGATCAGGCCGATGATCCCGACGCCAGCCAGAACGGCCGTCGAGTTGACGCCGAGAATGCTGAGGCCCCAGATCAGAGCGGCGATAAAGGACAGATACTTCAGCACTCCGATGATCAGGGCGGTGACCGTCTGTGCCCGCGGGCTGGTCTTTCCGATCCAGCTCAGGAGCAGCTTGATCAGCTGATAGGCGACCCATAATACGCAAAGCGCCAGCAGCAGGGTCAGGAAATGCCCGGCAGTGATCTTTTCACTGCGCTCGATGAGGAAATGCGCTTTTTCAAGCTCTGCGATCGTTTCTCTGGTTTTCTCCGATACCGGCAGCCATTTCGGGTTTGCCAGCAGCAGGATCACGATGAACGCGATCGCCAGTCCGATGTAAGTGCCGATTCCCGTAGTCTTTTTGTTTGTCTTTTTCGTCATTGTCCTTGCCCTCCCGGCTCTTATTCTATTGATTTGAAGTCGCCCGTGATCTCCAGGCCTCCGTAGATCGGATAAACAGTCCCGTCAAAGGGATCCGTTGCGTTCCCGCTTCCGTGGAATGCGATCATAAACACATCCGCTTCAGCTGGTCTCAGCGTGCGCAGGTCCGCATGCTGAAGTGTATAGACCGTATACTTTTCGTCACCGTCCGTATACGGACCGTCCGGTCCGCTCAGCAGCGCCGGATCGTTTAGTTCTCTGTCCCAGAGCACGTCTTCTCCGACCATGCTGTAGTAGCTGCCTTCCTGTGAGAACCACATGACCGACACCTTGTCAAAGGTCACGCTGTAGTTCTGGCGGTCATCCGTTTCCTGAATGACGAACATCTTCGATTCGTCAAAGCTTTCGCTCGTGTCGGAACGGCCGTACAGGCTGAAGGCGCGGTCCGGCTTCTGTGCCGGGAAGCTCTCTGTCAGAGTCTTCGCCTCGCCGCCGACCGTATAGTTCAGCACGATCTCCGTTTCCCAGTTATCTGCGCTGTTGAAGGAGATCACGCCTCCGGTATTCATATTGGCGTATACTTCGCCGTCACCGCTTATGCCGTTGCGCGAGATGGCATTTGTTGGCTCAAGTTCGGAACGGACCGTCACATTCGAAGTGATGCTGCCGGGATCCGCGTCCTGCGGATCGATCGTATAGGCGACTTCGACGTGGCGCGCACCGTAGGTCGAGTTGAATTCGCCCCAGTACCAGATACGGTCCAGGCTGACTGTCGGATCCACAGCCGCCGTTGAGGCGCTGATCACCGCTTCGGCAGAGGAATTCCAGTCGAGCCGTCCGCTTTCGTCCTGACAGTTCGTCGTCAGTTCCAGAACATGGTCGCCGGCTGCCGCCGCCTGTTCGGCGGTCAGCGTATAATTTACGTTGATCAGCCAGTCGTCGTCCGCGTAGGCGAATTCCGCCGCGCCGGTGATGTCCCAGCTGCTGCTGCCGCTGCGCAGGATCAGTTTTACAGGCGTCACCGTTTCTTTCGGCATGTAGTTCAGCATGCTTTCATCTATGCGGTATGCGGCTGTCAGCCGGTTTCCGCTGCGCTTTGCGGATTCAACGGAGAGATAGTTGCCCTTGTAGGCATAGAGCGAACCGAGCGTTTGTGAACTTACGCTGCGTTCCATGCCGTTGGTCAGCGTGTAGTTGCAGTAGATATAGATCTCCCACAGCACGCCCTTCGCACTGCCGATATCCTCCGACAGTATGTCGAAAACGAACTGACCGCTCCAGTCTTCGCCGCTGCCGCTGTAGGTCAGCTCATAATCGCTGAACCGGAAGATGCCGTTATTGGGATCATAGCCCCACAGCTGTGCGGTGACCGGTTTTGTCGTATCCGCGTCGTTCAGCCTGATCGTGAAGGTATAGGTGAAGTTATCCTGCGCCGCTGTCGGCTGCGGATGCTGCTGACCAAGCGCGGTAAAGGCAGGATCGCGGATCGTCGTGTCGCCGGATTTGATGAAGTAATAGTAGACATCGAACGGATACCAGTTGTTGTAATCTTCTTCCGGATACTCCGCTGCCGGCTCGAACCAGTATTCGCCGTCCGGGAACGGATTCTCGGAAACATAGGTGTAGCGGATATGAGGATGTCCGTCCGTGCCGGTATAGAGTTCCGTCTCGGCGTTATTATAGTTCGTCGAAGGATCTTCGAGCCAGAGTTCACCGCCTTCGGCTGTGACCAGGCTCGGTGTAACGAGCGTTTCGTCGATGATCACGTCGAAAGTGATCGTGTATTCCGTCTCGCCCGTGACCGGATCGGTCCTTTCGCCGGTCTTCCAGCCGTTCGTTTCATAATGCTCGTCGATCGTGTAGAAGCTGCCGGTATGGACAAGCATCGAGTTCGTCTCGACAGTGCCGGTCGTGCCGTCCGGATATACGATATCGAAGACGATCTTCGCACGTCCGGCTCTGCCTCCGCCTTCCGGTGCATCGATGTAGACTAAGGTGGAATCTTCCCAGGTATCCCCGGTCACTACGGACGGATCGTATTTGATCTGCTCTATCCCCGGAGGATCCGGGATCGCAACGAAACCGCTGCCTTCATCCAGATATACCGTTCCGATCGCGGAACCTCCCTTGAGATCGTTCAGGTCCATCGTAAAGGTGAGATACGGGAAGAGAAGCATTTCCTGGGTGGGACCGTCCACGTCTGTCAGGGAAGCTGTCGGGGCATTATGGGTGACCACGTCAAAGTAGGTCCGGTCGTAGGAGACCCATCTGTCGATGGCGCCGTTCTTATCGTCGTAACTGAGCGCGAGACCGAGACTGTTTTCTTCTGCCGGATCGATTTCCTCTCCGTCCAGAGTATAGGACACGCTGACCGTGCCGTCCGGGGAAATATCGACATCGGCTTTTCCTTCCAGATCCCAGTCGTCACCGTATCCGTTTCCGGACCAGAGAGTCAGTTCATAGACGGACAGTTTCCCTGTATCCATGACGAGGTCCGTATCCACCTGATAGGTCGCAGTCAGGACACCGTCTGTCAGCTCCGCACTGACACCGTGGATAAAATCGCCTTTATAGGCGTAAAGCTCTCTTACGCCGGTAGAGTAAACGCTGCCGGCAGTGCCGTCAGTGAGAGTGTAATCGCATACGATCCGGATCTGGCGCAGGATGCCTGTTCCCTCTGGAATGGGCATCGGGAAGATATCATAGGTCAGTTCTCCCTCCCAGGTAGTCTCCGAACCGCTGTAGTTCAGGGTATTGACCGTATCGCCCTCCGCAGGCAGATCCGTCCAGCCGCTGCCGTTCCTGTCTCCGTACTGCAGACGGACGCTCAGCGGTTTCGAGGTGTCAGCATCTTTCAGATCCAGCTTGAAAACATAGGTGAACACATCCCAGTACTCTTCGTCGACTCCCGGATTCATGCTGTGGTAGGGTTCGACAGCCGTAAACGCCGGTGCATTCAGCGTGACCGGGGTCGGGGAAGGTGTCGGGACCGGGGAAGGCGATGGCGTCGGCGTGGGAACCGGCTCCGGTGTGGGACTGGGTGTCGGACGCGGAACAGGCGCAGGAGTCGGCGTGGGCTCCGGTGTGGCAGCGACAGGGACTTCAGGAAC
>JAUNQE010000011.1:13723-25649 GCA_030536365.1 Erysipelotrichaceae bacterium
CTCCGGTGTCGGTTCAGGCGTAGGTTCCGGAGTTGGTTCCGGATCCTTGTCCGGGATCACGATCACGACTGCCGGATCGACCGGATCTTTCGCCGGAGGCATGCTGTCCGGTGCTCCCGGACGCAAAAAAGGCCCCGCCATCAGTAAAAGCGCGGCCGCAGCCAACAGTAAAGCCGCCGGACCTGCTAGTCCGCCGTGATGTCTGCCGCCTTTTACCTTTTCAAAAGGCCTGGCATATTCCGGATACCGGTTGTCTGTCTCCCGTATCTGCACACTGTCCCCCGTGTCTGATTCAATCGTATCAAATTGGCTTCTGTCTTCACAGAGAGTTGACAAAAAATGGTGACAAAATGACAAATTCCGTAAACAAAAAAGACCGCATAAAAACGGTCTTCTTTTACTTTAATAGCAAGCGATGTTGGAGTCGGTCCTGGATTCGCATCCGCCGACCAGTACGCCGTTGTCCAGTCTCTGGATGATCTGGCCTCTGCCGAAGCCGAGTCCGTTCAGGGCGATGCTGACTTCGTGACCCCTGGCAGCGAGCTGCTGGACGATCGCGTTGTTCAGAGTCGGTTCGATCTCGAACTTCTTGCCCTGCATCCACTGCCATCTCGGGGCATCAAGCGCCATCTGCGGGTTGAGACCGAAGTCGACCATATTCATGACGACCTGGACATGTCCCTGCGGCTGCATGTAGCCGCCCATGACACCGAACGGGCCGACAGCCTTGTTGTCCTTGGTAAGGAAGCCCGGGATGATGGTATGGTAGGATTTCTTGTGCGGAGCCAGCGCGTTGGCTGCTTCCGGATCAAGCGAGAAGTCCGCGCCGCGGTTCTGCAGGGTAACGCCGTAACCTTCAACGGTGATACCGGAACCGAAGCCCATATAGTTGGACTGGATATAGCTGACCATGTTGCCGTCACCGTCTGCTGTGCAGAGGTATACGGTACCGCTCTTGGCGGGATCGCCATGGAGAGGCAGTCCAGCCTTATCCGTGATCTCTTTGGCTCTGTAAGCGCCGTATTCCGGCTTCAGAAGGTCGTTGTAGTCGATCTTCATCATGCGCGGATCGGTCACATAGTGCTTCGCGTCCGCGAAAGCGATCTTGATCGCTTCAAACTGCTTGTGATAGGTATCGACGCAGTCTTTTTCCTTGAAATCAAATTCCTTGAGGATATTGAGTGCCATCAGGGCAACGATGCCCTGGCCGTTCGGCGGGATCTCCCAGACATCATAGCCTCTGTAGTTGACATGGATCGGTTCGACCCAGGTCGATTCATAGCTCTCAAGATCTTCCTTGCAGAAGTAGCCGCCGTCGCGCTGCGACTGTCTTACCAGCTGATCTGCGATCTCGCCCTTATAGAAGGCGTCTGCATTCGTTTCGCCGATCAGACGCAGGGTCTTTGCGTGATCCGGCAGTTTGATCATTTCACCGAAGTGATAGGATTCCCCGTTCTTGGTGAAGACACGGAACCATTCATCGAATTCCGGCTTGCCGTCAAAACGCTCATGGAAGATCCTGGTGCTTCTTTCGAACATTGCTGCCAGCATCGGGGAAAGCGGATAGCCTTCCTCCGCATAGCGCACAGCCGGTGCAAGGTCTTCCGCCAGGGACAGTTTTCCGAAACGGTTGACCAGTGTCGGCCAGGCTTTGACAGCGCCGGGCACCATGACCGGCGTCCAGCCGAACTTCGGCATATTGCCGTCCTCACTCTTGGCTTTGACTTCCTCGAGCGAAATGTTCTTCGGGGAATAGCCGGAAGAGTTCAGACCGTAAAGCTTGTTGTCGTCATGGATCCAGACGAGCGCGAAGCTGTCGGAACCAAGACCGTTCGCGGTCGGTTCAACGACCGTCAGAGCTGCAGCGGTCGCGACAGCCGCGTCAACGGCGTTACCGCCTTTGCGCAGGACTTCAAGACCGGCAGCGGTCGCCAGGTTGGAACCGGTGCATACCATACCGTTTCTGGCAGTAACACAGTAACGGTTGGAAGCGTAAGGCTGAAACAGAGGATCGTAATTCATAACTCAGTTTTCCTTCTTTTTATCGTAAAGATGGCAGGAGACGAAGTGATTCGGCTCTGCTTCGACGGATTTCGGTTTTTCCTTCTTACAGATATCCATGCAGTGTTTGCAGCGGGTATGGAAAGGACAGCCGGACGGCGGGTTGATCGGGCTCGGAACTTCACCCTGGAGGATGTCCTCCTCGTTCTCTTCCTGGTTGATGCGCATACGCGGAACGGCATCGAGAAGGGACTTGGTGTACGGGTGCAGCGGATTGTGGAAAAGGTCCTTGGAATCCGCCAGTTCGCAGGTATTGCCGAGATACATGACGAGGACACGGTCACAGAAGTGTTTTACGACGCCCAGATCGTGCGTAATGAAGAGATAGGTAAGATTATTCTCGTCACGCAGTTTGTTCAATAATTGCAGGATCTGCGCCTGTACGGAGACGTCCAGCGCGGAGACCGCTTCATCAAGAACGACGAAGGACGGGTCAAGCGCGATCGCACGGGCAATGCCGACACGCTGTTTCATACCGCCGGACAGGGAATGCGGATACGCATAGTAATGTTCAGCTTTCAGGTCGACTTCGTTCAGAAGACGCAGAGTGCGCTGACGGCGTACGGATTTCGGAAGATTGGTGTGGATCTCAAAGACTTCCTCGATCGCTTTACCGATCGATTCACGCGGGTCGAGGGATGCTGCCGGATCCTGGAAGACCATCTGCAGATCCGGACGGATCGAACGCATCTCTTCCGGTGTCAGTTTGGCCAGGTTGATGCCGGTCTCGTAGTTGCGGTCCAGCTTGTCCTGGTATTCCTTATCGAGCGTAAGCTCGGTGATCGGGAGGATATCCTTCCCGTGGTATTTATCAAAAGCTTCCTGACGGTAGCCGATCTCAGCGTCATGATGTTTCTGGATCTCGGCTTCGAGTTCCGCCATCTTCGGCTTTAAGGCTTCGTTGTCTGCTTTGAGTTTCTCAACATTGGCATTGGCGACCTGTGTCTTGATGTATTTCAGGTCAGCCAGGTGATACTGTTCCTGTTCATTCAGCTCGCTCTTTGCCTCGAGTTCGGCGATCCAGGCATCGACATTCTGCGCCTGGTCGATCGTTGTCTCGTTGGCTTCGAACTGGACTTTCAGCTTATCGTAGTTGACGAAAGTATCATGCGCCGCCTTGACTTCGTCTTCAGCTTTATTGAAAAGATCAACGACCTTATCAAGATCCTTGCAGAGGATCAGAGAACCGATCGTACGGGAACCTTCACGCAGCTGACGGGAAGCATCCTTGCGGAGCTCCTTGGACTGCAGTTCCAGTTTAAGAACTTCACGGCGCAGTTTATCGTATTTCTTCGCGTCTTTCGAAGAACCATCCGGATCAAGGGACATCGCCTGCTCGTTGATCTCGGCAGCCTTTTTATCGATCTCCAGGCTCTTCTGATAGAATTTGCCGGCATCCTGCTGGTAGGATTTCAGCTTCGCGATCTCTTTGCGGATATATTTCGGATTCAGTTCCTGGATCGATTTTCCGTAATAGACACAGGAACCGGATGTCTGCTGGTAAAGCTGCAGGATCGTACGGCCAAGGGTCGACTTGCCGCAGCCGGATTCACCGACGACACCGAATTTCTCACCCTGATATAAGACAAAAGAAACGTCTTCCACCGCCTTGAGGTTCTTGCCGCCGCTGGCAGGGAAGTATTTCTTTAATTTTCTGAGTTCAAGCAGTTTTTTCTTTTCTGTTGTCATTGTGCACTCTCCTTTACGAGATGACATGCGGCAAAATGGCCCGGCTCGATCTCGATCATTTCCGGAGCCTCTGCCGTGCAGAGCGGACACTGTTTCGCGTAAGCACAACGCGGATTAAAACGGCATCCCGGAATTTCCTCGGTAATATTCGGGAACATGCCCGGGATCGGCTGGATCACGAATTCATCCTTATCGACGTTCGGTACAGCGTTCATCAGACCGATTGTGTAAGGATGGCGCGGATTATTGAAGATCTGCTGGGCAGAACCTTCCTCAACTTTTCTTCCGGCATAAAGGACAACGACCTTATCGGCGATCTCTGCGACGACGCCAAGGTCATGGGTAATAAACATGATGCCGGCATTCATGTCTTTTTTCAGTCCGTTCAGAAGCGCAAGTACCTGTTTCTGGATCGTAACGTCCAGCGCTGTCGTCGGTTCATCGGCGATCAGAAGGTCCGGCTGGGCGGAAAGCACCATCGCGATCAGAACGCGCTGACGGAGACCGCCGGAAAGCTGGAAGGGGTACTGTTTTAAACGGGCTTCGGGGTTTGCGATACCGACCTTGGTCAGATATTCGACAGCCATCGTTGTGGCTTTTTTCTTATCGACACCACGGTGCAGCATCAGGTTTTCACGCAGCTGGTAACCAATAGTTAAAAGGGGATTCAGAGCGGTCATCGGTTCCTGGAAGATCATGCCCATTTTCTTTCCGCGGAATTTGCGGACTCCGTTGGCAGATAACTTCGTCAGATCGGTACCGTCGACTTCGATCGAACCGGAGACGACACGTCCGTTTTTCGGTAAAAGACCCATTACGCATAAAGTCGTAACGCTCTTACCGCAGCCGGATTCACCGACGATGCAGACGGTCTCGTTGCGGTGGACATCAAAACTGATATCGTGCAGTACTTCGTACTCTTTCTTCTGGATCTTGAAGACGGCATGCAGATTTTTTACATCCAGTACCTTTTCTCTTTCCATCCTGAATCCCCTTTCCTGTTAACTATGGTTTGTTAAAACTGTTTTTAATTACGATTTAAGACTTACTTGTTGATCTTGAAGTCGTTGAGGTAGAACTGGCCGCCCTTGTCGAGTTCAACGTTTGTGAACTTAGCGGAGTTGTAAGCGAAACGAGCGTTGTCGGAGTAGAGCGGAGTAACGATAGCGTCACCCTGGATCATGTTGACAGCGTTCAGCATATGAGCCTGTCTTTCTTCGAGGACAGTTGTGCGTGCGCTTGCTTCAACTTCTGCATCGAATTCAGCGTTGTTGTATTTCAGACGTGTGCCGTTCTTTGTGGAGAAGTTCGGTTCGAGCATCTGCTGACCGTCACCGGTTACGTTGGACCAGGAGAGGATCATGAAGTCGAAGTAGTCATCCTTCTTCGCGTCATCGAGGAATGTGCCCCATTCTTCAGAAATGACGTTAACTTTGATGCCGACTTTTTCCAGTTCGCCCTGAACGTAAGCAGCAACGTTCTGATGCCATTCACGTGTGGAAACAAGCATTGTAACTTCTGTGCCTGCCCAGCCGTTAGCATCGATCGTAGCCTTGGCAGCTTCCTGATCAGGTGCGATATAAGCGTTGTCCATCTCCGGTGTGTAACCAACAAGAGTCGGACCAACGATGGACTTAACGAATGTAGCGTGGATGCCCATCATGTTTTCTGTGTAGTATTCGAGGTCAACAGCCTGGATCAGAGCCTTACGGAAATCAGCATTTGCCATCAGGTCGTTCTTAGCGGTTTCGTTGGAACGGTAAGCCAGATAGTAGATCGCGGAAGACGGAACGGAAACAGCTGTGTAGCCTTCGATCGCGGAAACTTCGTCAAAAGAGTCAGCGAGCAGAGTCGGGATGAAGTCAGCTTCGCCTGTCTTCAGACGTGCGATAGCGGTGTTTTCATCCTGAACGACACTGTAAGTAACGTTCTTGACTTCCGGAGCACCTTCCCAGTAGTCTTCGTTAGCTGTGAGCTTGTATTCGGAACCTGCAACTGCGGAAACGAACTTGTACGGGCCTGTGCCGGCGCCTGTCGGATCAACTAAGAGATCCTGTGTCTTGTCGAGTTCCGGGTTGACGATACAACCGTTTGTATGAGCGAGCTTGGCAACGAGAACACCGTCGACGTAAGCGAGATGCAGGACGATCGTGTTGTCATCCGGGCATTCATAGCTTTCGATGGATTCAACGATGGACGGACGCTGGGAACCGTAGTTCGGATCCTTCAGGCAGTCGATCATGTAACCAACAGCAGCGCTGGTGAACGGAGTGCCATCGTGGAATTTGACGCCTTCACGAAGCTTGATGGTAGCTGTCAGACCGTCTTCGGAGAATTCCGGGAGTTCAGCAGCCAGCAGCGGCTTGTAGGAAGTGCCGTCAATTGTACGACGATACAGAGTTTCAAAGATCTGGCCGTTGCAGTAAGTGGACGGAGCATCGTTTGTCTTTAACGGATGCAGACCGATAGGGGAAGTTGTAACGACAACGTTCATGGAGTCGTCAACTTCAGCAGTCGGCTCGTCTGTTTTAGCCGGGTCAGCTGTAGGTGTCGGGTTGCTGCCGCCGCCGCATCCTACGAGAGCGAGGAATAATGCGACTACGAGGGCAATGCCGAGAAGTTTGCGATTTTTCATTTGAAAATCTCCTCCTTTTTCATTTATTATCACCTGCATAATTCAGGTAATAACCTTAGTCTTTCAGATTCGGATCCAGGATGTCTCTTAATTTATCACCCAGGATGTTGAAGCAGATAACGGTGATGATGATCGCGATACCGGGGATGATGATCAGCTGCGGCGCTTTGTACATCTGTGTTTTCGCGCTGGAGATCATACCGCCCCATTCCGCCTGCGGGACCGGGACACCGACACCGAGGAAGCTCAAGGTCGCGATAGAAAGGATCGAACCGGCAATACGCATGGTCGCGATAACGATGATCGTCGGCATGGCGTTGATCAGGATATGCTTGGAAATAATCCAGAAGTTCGTCGCGCCGAGCGACTGGATCGCGGTGATATATTCTTCCTGTTTGATCTGCAGAACACGGCCGCGGATCATTCGGGCAAAACTCGGGATCGCCCAGATACTGATCGCGATCGTGGCGTTCCGGGTACTGACGCCTAACATCGCGACGATAAGAAGGGCGAGCAGGACGCCCGGGAAAGTGAACAGGACATCCATGAAACGCATGATGATGTTATCGAGTCTCTTATAGTAACCGGCTAACAGTCCGAAGAAAGTACCCAGTACGAGACCGATAAAGGTAGCGGTGAAACCGACAGCAAGAGAGACCTGACCGCCGTGAAGCAGTCTTGACCAGACGTCTCGGCCGAGTTCATCGGTACCGAGAAGATGCTCCGGCAGATACTTCGGGTCGCTCTTGGCCCAGAATCCCGGACGCAGACGGTCGGCAACACTTGTGAGGTTGGGGTCGATCGGCGCGAATTTATCCGCAAAGATGATCAGGATGAATTCGATGATCAAAACGATGAAGCAGAAGGTCGCAAGTTTATTGCGGAACAGCTTTTGGAAGGCAGTACGGATCCAGCTTTCTCTTTTCATTACTTCAGGCCCTCCTTATTCATACTTGATACGCGGGTCGATGACCAGGTAGAGCAGATCGACGATCAGGTTGACTACCAGGAACATGAAGGCGATGACAAGAACGGTTGACTGCACAGCATTGTAGTTACGCTGGTTGATCGCATTGATCAGATAGGTACCGATACCGTTGACGGCGAAGACCTGTTCGGTAACGATAGAGCCGCCCAATAAGGAACCGAAGCTCGTGCCCATCTGGGTAACGATCGGGATCAGAGCGTTACGCAGCGCATGGACCCAGACGATCTTGCCGTTTTTCAGACCTTTGGAACGAGCTGTGCGGATATAGTCAGACTGTAAGACATCCAGCATACTGGAACGTCCGATACGGGTAAAGCCGGCTGCGGTCTGCATACCCAAGGAAAGGGCCGGCAGAAACGCCTGGCGGAAACCGGTCTTGGTCCAGAAAAACTCGCTCATACCGCCGGTCGGGAACCAGCCTAACTGAACGCAGAAATAGATAATAAGAACTGTACCGAGCCAGAAGTTCGGGATCGAGATACCCGCTAAGGAAAGGGTGGTAAGGGCATTGTCGATCCAGGTATCTTTGTAGATCGCGGCAATGATGCCGAGCGGGATACCGATGATGCAGGCCATGATCATAGCCGATGTCGCGAGGTTCAGCGTATTCGGTAAACGGATAAGCAGTTCGCTCAGGATCGGCTGACGGGTAATCAGCGATGTTCCGAAGTCGCCATGCAGCAGGTTCCAGAGATAGGTACCGTACTGGACGATGAATGGCCGGTCAAGTCCGAGATACCGTCTCATGAGCTCGATCTCTTCCACAGTAGCACTCGGTCCGGCAGCGATCTCAGCCGGATCGCCGGGAGCAAAGTACAGACTGGCGAACACGATGAAAGTCATTCCCAAGAGCAGGAATACCATCATGATCAGTCTTTTGCGTAAATATTTCAGCATAAGATCCCCTTTCCTCCCTTATGAAAATTTTTCATTCAAGGATGAACAAATTATACAATAGCGTTGAAAGTTTTACAACTTACAATTTCACAAATTTTGACTGCTTTTTAGGAGAAAAAAGGAGGAAAGATTCCTCCTTAAATACTTATTGTCCGTTTCGCAGATCAGCACCGCATTTCGGGCAGAAGATCTCGTCGCCTTCAAGCTCAGCAACACAGTTCGGGCAGTATGCCGTCACCTTTTTTTGCAGGTCTTCGCCGCAGAATTTACAGAAGTGCGCATCGGCACGGTTCTCTGTTTCACACTGCGGGCAAATGATCGTATCCGAAACTTTCTTGGCAGCTGTCGGAGTCTGTTCGATCGGTCTTTCGCCGAGATAATCTTCAACGAAAGAATAGATGTCAGTGCACAGCGTCATCTGACGGAACACACCGATACCGGACGTAAAGACCAGAGGCGTGAACACGAACATGCCAAGAGCTGCGATCCCAAGTTTCTCGGTCCATTTTTCAATGCCGATCGAAACATTGAGCTGCTCGTTATACTGTTCAAGATTGATCGAAAGGGCAGCGTCCAGGCCGAGATACTTTGTCCATTCGGCGGTCGCGTCACCTTTACACTGAACGATATAACCGCGGCGGGTACGCATCGTCTGTGTGATCATATTCTTGCGGCGGTCCAGGTATTCAGCCAGTGCATAAGCAAGACTCTGTGTGCTGAAATCCTTTCCGGTCATGTAAGATTTTTCCATAAAGCTTTTCTTATTGAGATCCATGAGTCAAACCTCCTTGCGAGATTATTATACCCTACTCTCCGCCCCAACGGAATGGTCTTGTTTCTCCACCTAAGTATGCATAGATCGGTTTTGCCAGGAACAGGCCGGCAACGATGAAGGGAATGATCAGCCATCCGGAAAGCGACAACATGGAGATCGCGCCGTAAACTTCGCCGATATTCGCACCGTAGATGCCCTGTACGCCGACACCGGTAACAAAGCCGCCGACGACCATTTTCACGATGTTCTTGGCGTCGCCAAATCCGGTCGGCTTGAACTCACCGCGCAGAAGCGGAACGAAAGCGGCACCGAAGGCATATCCGGCAACCATCATGACTTTCGGAAGATCATAGATCTCCTTCGCGATCTGACTTGCCAGAGATTCGCCCAGCAGAGTTGTTGTGTCAATGCCCATGATGTTCATTATCTTATAGCCGAATGTCGCAAAGGGCATGCCGGTACCGATGACCTGTGAATTGAAGAAGAAGTACAGGATCGAAAGGATCGCGATGTAGATAATGCCCATATTCGCTTCGATACCCGAGACAAAGATCTCATGAGCCATACGGCGTACTTTCTGTAAAAAGGGGATATCACGCTTCGCGATCGACCAGACCGTGACGGTATCACGCATCTCATAGGTTCCGAACTGTTTGGCACCATGATAAACAAAGTAGAAATAGATGATAAACAGATAGATCTGGATCAGGATCGCCATCGGCCAGCCGAAGAGCTCCGGCATATAATACTGTCTTTCGCCAAAGACACCGGTAACTCCGGAACGCAGGATAACTCCAAAAAGCGATCCGATAATGAACATGACTGCCGCCAGAACAAAATCCATCTTCAGGTTGGCAGCTTTTTTGATGATACCGGAACCGGCGGAACCGAGAATGCCGACACCGAAACCGAAGATGATCGCCGACATGAAGAACCACACCGAAACAAACGTCGGTTCCTTCGCATAGGCTGCCCAGTCAAAGATCCCCATGGCACTCTTGATCGCGATGATCGTATTGATGCCGATACAGGTGATGACTGTCATCTTAAAATGCAGATATGTAAATTTGTAAGAGTTCTTCATGACCGGATTACGCAGGTTCGCGGTAAAGGTGAAGTTACTGCGGACCATGACCGCGCCAAAGGCGAAGCCGATCAGCATATTGATCGCTGACAGCCGGTTCTGCGCATAGGTGCGTACCCAGAAAAGAACAGCGATCACAAGAAGAATGATCGCGATCGGGCGCTGTATGCGTTTCTTTCTTTTTAGCGCGTCCTGACGGCGCTGTTCCTGAAGTTCCTCTTTTTTCAACACACTCTTTTTCTGTGACATACGCTAAAGAATAATTATTTTTTGTGAAAATTGCAAGTTAGTTTACAAACAGCTAATCATCCGCCGTTATCTGTAAGATTAACGGCCCATTTTTCCTTGGAAACCAGATGATAGGCGAAGAAGAGCTTGATCAGATCGGTCGCCTGTGCAAAGAGGTATATCACGATATAAGGAAAAGACGTAAAGTAGGTGACACAGCCGACGACCGGGATCATGATCGTCCACATAAATCCCGAATCCATCATCAGTGTATGTTTCATGTCTCCGCCCGCGCGCAGGATGAAATAACACTGGGTAGTCGCCATGTAGAGCCAGAATAAACAGCTCTGTACCCGGATAAAGGTAACGGCACAAGCCTGCGCATCCGCGGAAACGCTGTTATATAAGATGCTGACGAGCAGCGAGGAAGAATACATCATGAATCCGAAGACAACGGCCAGACCGACACTGAAACCGATCAGATGATAGGCATTCTCTTTCGCTTCCTCGATCCTGTTCGCGCCGAGTGGCGTTGAGATCAGGACTGTTGAAGCTGCAGCCATACCTGCGAACAAGGTAAAGAACAGATCGGAGATCGTGCCTGCGATCGAAAAACCGGACATGACCGCCGCTCCGCGGGTCGCGTAAAACTTAAACAGTGTCGCCATACCGAAAGACCACAGCATTTCGTTGGTCATCAGCGGGGCAGCTTTGGAAAGGACCTGCTTCGTAAGAGACGGATCGATCTTTATATAGGAAATAAGGCTGCTGCGGAAAGGGTAATCCTTATGATGGTAGATGAACAGGATAACGATCACTTCGAGTATACGCGCAGACAAGGTCGCGATCGCCGCACCCTGGATCCCGAGGCAGGGAAAACCGAAATGGCCGAAGATCAGGCAGTAGTTCAGGAATGTGTTCGCTACGACCGGTACCAGAGAACACAGGAATGGCGTCTTGGTATCACCGATCGCACGGATCGTGCTGTAGAGGCAAAGGGTTATCGCATAAGGAAGATAGGAAAGCAGAGCCGTACGCATATAAATGACGCTCTGTCCGATAACGCCGGCCTCGTTTGTGAAGTAATGCAGGATCGGCTGCATGAAAAAATAGCCGATGGCCATAAAGACAAGCGTGATCAGTACTGTCGTGCTCATCATCGAACTATAGCTTTTCTGCATATTCGTTTTATTGCCGGCTCCGTAAAACTGTGCGACAAAAACAGCGCCGGCAGCCGTGAGTCCGGTAACGGCCATGGAAGCGATCATGTAGTATTTGTTGACGACAGCTACTGCCGAGATCGCATCATTTCCCAAAGTCCCGATCATCAGGTTATCGATCAGGTTAACAGAGACAGTGATCAGCTGCTGCAGCATCAAAGGAAGAGCTACCAGCAGCACCCGCTTCATAAACGAACGGTTCGGCAGAAATTTATTCATGAGAGTATCTTACTATAGATCAGCGCCGGATGTATATAAAAGACTCTGTTTTTCGTGGTTTCATCTCTTATCTTTAAGGCTCTTTGAGATAACGTGTGTATGTGTACCTGCTTTGAGATATTGTGTGTAG
>JAUNQE010000012.1 GCA_030536365.1 Erysipelotrichaceae bacterium
AGGAAGTTCGCGGTATAGACCTGAAGTCCCGGCAGATCGCTGCCGGTCGTCAGTTCGAGCTCATCGCTGCGCAATACCGCCATCTCCGTGTAGCCTTTGCGATCTTCAAACAGATAATTGTGGTCGATCCCGCCGGTGATCTCCATATTGGGATGAGGATGTTCCAGGGCATCGCCGATGCGGTGGAAATTCTGATAATCAAACGCCGTTCCTTCAACCTCCAGGATCTCCGGGGAAGCCATGCCGTCCTGATCCGCCAGGGCGACTTTTTCGCTTTCGATCTTCATCTGCTGATCAAAGACGGTCTTGTGTTCACGGCATTCGAGGTTGAAGTAGCTGTGATTGGTGATGTTCAGGATCGTGTCCTGATCGCTCTCTGCCTCGATCTTGTAGAGAAGAGTCGGACCATCGAGCTCATAGATGATCCTGAGCTCGAGCTTTCCGGGGAAGCCTTCTTCCCCGTCCGGGGACAGATAACGGTAAACGACTTTCTTCTCGCTTTCCTCAACGAGTTCAAAGACGCGCTGGGAATAGTTGACGATCCCTCCGTGCAGGCAGTTGGGACCGTTGTTGACGGCAAGCTTGTATTCTTTTCCGTTCAGGGTAAAGCAGGCTTTGCCGATGCGGTTGGCATAGCGTCCGACCGTTGCCCCGAGACAGGAACCTCTCAGATCGGTATAGGGCTCAAAGCTGTCGAAGCCGAGAACGACATCGCGTCCGCTCTCTTTTTCCACAAAGCTGCGCAGAGTCGCGCCGTAGTTGAAGACTTCCGCTTCGATATATTCGTTTTCAAGATGACTGAGAAGGATCTCTTTTCCTTCGTATTCTCCAAAGTGTTTCATATTATTCCACGAAGAAGGCCGCACCGAGCACACCCGGTTCCTTTAAGACAGCTCGTTCGATCTCCACCCCGCGCATCGCCGGATGGACCATCTGATCATAGTAGACACGGACCTTGTCGAAATAGAGGTCGGAGGCATTGCTGCAGCCGCCGCCGATCACGAAGATATCCGGATCAACGACATGCGCGATCGTTGCCAGCATCTGCGCGAAATCTTCGCTCATCCTCTCGATGATCGCCCAGGCTTTCTCATCGCCTTTGCGGGCCAGATCAAAGACATCGATCGCCGTTTCAACACCGAGCGCTTCCTTGCCGTAACGGCCGATGGCCGTGCCGGAAGCTTCGTTCTGCACCGCGCCGATATTCAGATCATCGATCTTTTTACGGTCACGGTCAATGATGATATTGCCGATCTCCCCGGCATAGCCGTTCTTACCGGAAACGACCTTGCCGTTGATGATCAGAGCGCCCCCGATCCCGGTGGACTGGGTGACATAATACACGATCTTCTTGCCTTTGCCGGCGCCGACCAGCGCTTCCGCGAGTCCGGCGGCATTGGCGTCGTTGCCGACGAAGACCGGCAGTTTAAAATGCTCTTCCAGCATGCTGGCGATCGGATAACCGGCGAAACCGGGCAGGTTCGTTGCCAAAGTCATGACTTTGCGTTCGCTGTCGACCGGTCCCGGGACACCGATACCGATGCCTTCGCAATCCGAGATATCTCCGAGACTTTCGATCATTTCCGCGATATGAGCTAAGACGACCGAAGGACCTTCCTTGGCGTAACTGCTTTCCTTAAGATCTTTCAGGATCTTTCCTTCGCTGTCGACGATCGCGGTGCGGACACTGGTACCGCCGAGGTCGACGCCAATCGATTTTTTCATAATGTTTCCTCCTGAACACTTCCGTAGAATTCATAAGCATCCGCCTTTTCGATCTTTACATTCACAAATTCCCCGATCGGGAGATGTCCGGCATGACGGATGATCAGAGCCGGATCCACTCCTTCCGGTGCGGCAAAGGCCGCACGGCCATAGGAAAGGCGGCGCAGCGGATCATTCTGTTCGACCAGGACCGGATAGACCCGGCCGACACGCTGCTGGTTCTTTGCGGTGACGACTTCCTGCTGAAGCGCCATCAGTTTTTCATATCGTTCCTCCTTGAGCTCCTCCTCGACCTGGTCGGGGAAGTCATAGCTCGGAGTTCCTTCTTCTCTTGAATAGGTAAAGGCACCCAGGGAATCAAAACGGCATTCCTTTACGAATTCCATCGTTTCCTCAAAATCCTTCTCCTCTTCGCCCGGGAAGCCGACCATCATCGTTGTGCGCATGGTCTCCTCGCCGTTGAAATAGGAATGGATCAGAGCGAATTTCTCCTTCAGCATCTTCACGTTCGTCGGACGGCGCATGCTGCGCAGGATCCTGTCGGAACCGTACTGCACCGGCATATCGAAATACGGCAGAACGTGCTTTGAGTTTTTGATCGTCTTGAGCAGCTCTTCATCGATCTCTTCCGGATATAGATACAGCATCCTGATCCAGGTGAAATCCATCTTATCGAGTTCGACCAAAAGCTCGCTTAAAGCGCAGTGCTTATAAAGATCGCGTCCGTAGTAGGCGCAGTCCTGGGCGATCAGATCGAGTTCCTTCACGCCGGCAGCGGAAAGCTTCTTCGCCTCTTCGATGAGTTTTTCCAGAGGCTCAGAAACATAATTGCCGCGGATGCCGGGGATCGCGCAGTAAGCGCAACGGTGATTGCAGCCGTCGGCAATGCGCAGATAGGCAAAATGCGGCGGCGTTAAAAGCGTCCGTTCATTCCGGTCGCAGCCGGAGAAATCGTGTTCAAGGACTTCCCCGAGGATCTCGGTGATCCGGTCATAATCGTCGATGCGGATAAAGGCATCGACTTCCGGGAATTCCTCTTTGCATTCCTCGAAATAACGCTGGACGAAGCAGCCGCAGACGATCAGTTTTTTCAGTCTGTCCTTTTTATAGGCAGCCATCTCCAGGATCGTATCGATCGCTTCCTCCTTGGCGGAGAGAATGAAACCACAGGTATTGATCAGGATGACGTCACATTTGGAAGGATCATTTTCCACCCGGAAGCCGTCCTTAAAAAGCGCGATGATATGTTCGGAATCGACCAGATTCTTCGAACAGCCCAATGATATAAATCCAATATTTAACATGTCTTTATTGTAACACTTTGTCTATTCACAGAAACAGACGTCTTCCGTAAAATAAGAGTTATGGAAAAGACCGTACTGGGCATTTACGCGGATGTTGATGCCGGGAAAACGACCTTCTGTGAGGCGCTCCTGCATGAGACCGGGATGCTGGCGAAAGCCGGCCGTGTTGACAACCGCGATTCTCTGCTCGATTACGGCAGCGAGGAGCGCAAGCGCGGGATCACGATCACCGTCAAAAGCGCCCGTATCACGTTAAAGGAAAAAGAACTGATCCTGCTCGATACCCCGGGTCACCGGGATTTTGCCCCGGAACGCCGGCGCGCGGTCAAGGCGATCGATCTCGCCCTTCTGATCCTGCCGGCGTCTGAAGATATCAGCCGGGCGACCAGACAGATCTTTGCCGAACTGTTGTCCCAGCAGATCCCGATGCTGGTGTTCGTCAATAAGATGGACCGCTTCCGCGGGGATCCCCAGGAACTGCGCAAACGTATAAAGGAAGAACTCTCTCCGCTGATCGTGACCGACGAGGAGCTCAACGATCTGGCGGCTTTGAATGATGAAAAGGTACTGGAACAGTATCTCCGTGACGGCACCGTGGATTTTGCCCTGAAGCAGGATCTTTTTGCCCGCCGCGTCTATATCCCCTGCTTCTTCGGTTCTGCTTTAAAGGAAGAAGGGATCGAAGAGCTTCTGCCCTGGCTTGAATCCTTCAGGGCGAAGCGCGAAGAAGGCAAGGATCCTTCCTTCTATGTCTATAAATTCGCGAAGATAGGCCGTGAGAAGATGCACTTCCTGAAAATGCTCGGCGGCAGCCTGAAAGTCAAGGACGTCGTTGACGGCGCCAAGATCGAGGAGATCCGTCTGTATAACGGTGTGAAATATGAGAATGTCAGTGAAGCCATGGCCGGCGAGCTCTGTGCTGTCAAAGGCTTGAAGTGCGAAGCGCCTTCCTATTATCCGCCCCGCGCGGTCGAAAAGGAAAAACGCAAGGGATCCCTGCGTTTCATCCTCTCTTCAGAGCGTGAGGACAACAGCGCCCTCTATCTCAAGCTGCGTGAGATCGGACAGGAACATCCCGAGATCGGCAGCGACTTCGATCCAAGAAAGAACGTGCTGACTGTTTCCCTGCCGGGACTGCTGGCAGCTGAGATCTTCTTACAGGATTTTGAGGAACGCTACGGCTATCGTCCGCAGCTTTCCGAGATCATCTATCCCTATTACGAAACGATCGCCGAAGAAGAGACGGGCATCGCTCATTATGAATCACTTACCCGCAGCGCGGAAGTCACTGTCCGTCTGCTGCCGCTTGAATACGACAAAGAAATGGAGACCGCTGACCTGGCACATCAGCCGATGAGTCACCGGCTTCTGGAAGAACTGCGTTATAATCCGCCGCTCGGTTTCCGCAGCGGTCTGACCTTAAAGGCAATGCGGATCGAGATCCTCTCGATCACCACGAGCCGTCAGGACGCCTATGAGGAGTGCCGCGAGGCGCTTTACCGAGCGATCAACCAGGGACAGGAAAAAGCAAACAATCTGCTGATCGAAGACCATGTCCGCTACCGCCTGGAAACAGAAGACAAGGAAGAACTGCATATGTTCTTCGCGCGGCGCAATATCCAGTACGAAGAAGCAGAGAACGGTTTCCTCTTCCTGTGTCCGGCAAGAGACAGCTTTTCTCTGATCGAGGAGCTCAGCCGCACAGGACTTGAAGCGGAGCTTGTGGAAGAGATGTATCTGCCCTCTCCGACCCCGGAGCCCGAGATGCGCAGCGAGCTCTCCGGAAGCTCTTCCTCGGTGTTCCAGAAAAGCGGTAAGATCCTTGAGGTCCGCGGCAGCGAGATCGAAGAATACCTTGGTATCAATCAGCCGCATACGCCTTTATACAATCCCCAGAAGATCTCCGACAGCGAACTGCGCCGGGTCTGGGCGATGACCCATAAGGACAAGGAACGGGTAAACGAAAAAGAAAAACCGAAGCCGGTCAAGGAAGAACCGGCCCATGTCGATATCAAGGAATCCGTCGCGAAAGAGAATGCCTATCTGATCGACGGTTATAACCTCATGCATGCTGATCCCGAATGCGACGCGATCGCCAAAACTGATCTCTATAACGCGCGTATCCGTCTGATCGACAAACTGGCGGATGCCCAGGGCTATCTGCAGGCGCGGCTGATCGTCGTGTTCGATGCCTATAACCGTGACCGCAGCATCCCCACCCTGACCAGAAGCGATGACCTGACCGTCATCTTTACCGGCAAGGATCAGGACGCAGACCGCTACATCCAGGAGAATACCGAACTGCTCGCCAGACACTACCGTCTGCATGTCGTCAGTTCCGACCGCCTGGTCCAGCTGGCTGTCTTCAGCCGTCCGGTAAGAAGACTGTCCTCCGCGGAATTCTGGAAACGGATCAGCGAGAAAAAAGAAAAGACGGCTCCTCCGGTGCATAACGCGCCGGCGAACCGTCCCCTTCAGGATCTTAAAGAACTGCTGGAGAAGGATTAATCCTTCTCCTCTTTTTTTGCGCGCGCAGCTGCGCGGTAACGCTGTTTCTTCTCCTCGTTGATCTTGGAACGGATGAAGTCGCGGCGTTCCTTACGCTTGGTCTCCTCGACCAGCTGGCGTCTCTTCTTTTTATAATTCGGCTTGACCTTCTGCTTTTTGGGCGTGAAGCGTTTGGCGATCTCTTTTTCACGGAGATCATCCTTGGAGATACGTCCGGCAAAGGGATCTTTCAGATCCTTCCATTCCCCGTTCTTGAAGGAGCGGTAACGGAATTCGATGCCCTGTTTACGCAGGGTGCGGATCGCGTTCTCATCGGTCTTGTTGAAGATCGCAAAGCAGGTGCCTTCCCTGCCGTTACGTCCGGTACGGCCGGCACGGTGCGTATAGAAAGCGAGCTCCTTCGGGAAGCCGAGCGAGACGACATGGGTGATGCCTTCGATATCGATACCGCGGGAAGCAACGTCGGAAGCGACGACATAGCGAACCTCATCGTTCTTGAGAGCGCGCATGACTTTGGAACGCTCACGCGGATTGAGACCGCCGTGCAGCTCAAGACAGCGGATGCCGTTCTGACGCAGCAGCTCATAAGCGGAATCGCATTCCTCACGGGTGTTCGCGAAGATCAGACAGACATAGGGATCAAATCCCGGCAGGATCGTCAGCAGCGCTTCTGCATAGCTGCGGTGCTTGGCGTCGATCAGGATATGATCGATCTGGGGAGCGGTCTTCTCCCCTTCGACCTTCAGGATCTCGGGGTTGCTGAGGTATTTGGCGATGAAAGGCTTAAGTCCTTCCGGAAGCGTCGCGCTGAAGCAGAGGATCTCCGCTTCCTGGGGAACACGTCCGAGGACGACGTCGATGTCATCGAGGAAACCGTATTCGAGGGTCATGTCCGCTTCATCGATGATAAACATGCGTACCGTATCGGTGCGGAAAAGCTGTTCCTCAAAGAAGGAACGGATCCTGCCAGGAGTACCGATGATGATATGCGGGGCGTTCTTGAAACCCTGACGGGCACGGGTGCTGTCCGTACCGCCGCTCAGCATCTTGACACGCAGTCCCGGATAGACCTCTTTCAGTACCGCGGCCGCGGAGTTGATCTGGAACGCCAGTTCTCTTGTCGGGGCGCTGATGATGACCTGGGTCTCATCCTTTTCCGGGTCGATGATCTCGGATACCGCAAACAGGAAAGCATGGGTCTT
Source organism: Erysipelotrichaceae bacterium (assembly GCA_030536365.1). GTDB lineage: Bacteria > Bacillota_I > Bacilli_A > Erysipelotrichales > Erysipelotrichaceae > RGIG5669. The sequence goes on from JAUNQE010000012.1 coordinate 6,740, forward strand.
GCCGGTGCCGGTTGCGCCGACGGCGATCAGATCCTTCTTGCGGCGTCTTGTCTCGAGGACCATTTTCTGGATATTCGTAAATTCACGGAAACCGTTCAGTTCAAAGAACTCTCTGGTCTCTTCTCTTAGTTCTGTTTTTGCCATGGCTACATTGTACAGAAAAAAAGCTGAACCGTCGAGAACGGTTCAGCTTTCGCGTGTTTTAAATGATCTCTAAGCTTAGTCAGCCAGAGTTCCCATCGGATCCCAGGGTTCGAGTTCAACGAGCTTGGAGTTGAGCGCCTTGACAGCCTTGTTGCTGAGGTACTTCTTGTTGACGACAGCCTGGTAGACATAGCGGTCGAACCATTCGTCGCTGGCAACGAAGTAACCCTTGTGAGCGATCTCCTCGCCCCAGCTGTTTTCGATCTTCCACTTGGTCGGTTTGTCATCGTCGAGGTTGACGCCGGTGATGACCATTGCGTGGTTCATCGCGCTTTCTCTGGAGTTCAGGGCATCTTCCTTATTGATGCGGAAATCGATATTGAAGAGGGATTCGTAATCAAAGGCTTCCGGTGCCCAGTAGCCTCCCTGGCGGTCGCCGAACGGAGAGCAGTCAGAACCGAACCAGACGACCTTGCCGTCTTTCAGCTGGTCGATGACCGCTTTCTTGAATTCGCCTAACGGCAGGTTCAGGTGTTTGACCTTCTTGCCGACGACATTGCCGAGGAACTTGACGGTATAGCGCTTGTAGTACGGCTTGTCTTCTGTCGGCGCATGGATCATGGAAACGTATTCCGAGAAATCCCAGTCAACATATTTCTTGAAGAAGGACTTCGGTGTCAGATCTTTGACGCAGTGGTACTTCTTGTCCTTATCAACGTATTCGAAATCGAATTTCTTCGGCGGAACACCGAAGCAACTGCACTGCATGCGGTAGAGCTCGTTCAAGCATTCTTCCTTGAGCGCCGCGATCCTGTCCATGTCGCCGTTAGCTGCCTTGACATCGGCGCAGAAGCGGCGCAGACGACGGTTGGTCAGCGTATTGATCGTTCTGGTGGCGTTGGAGGAAGCGGTTTCCGGCATCGCGTCTTTCGGGACCAGACCGTATTTTTCAACGAGGGCTGTGAACATATCCCACTGGCCGCCGTCACCGACGCCCCAGCGGTTGATCCAGTCTAAAGTGCGGTCATCCCATTCTCTGTCCGCAAGCTCAATGACGGATTCCATATAGAAATTAATCTTTTCGAGCTTATCCCAGAAAGCGACATAGTTCTGGGAGAATTCGAATTTTTCGAGTTTCAGCTTTTTCGCTGTATCTTCACGAAGGGTATTCAGCGCGGAGAAGATCCAGCAGCGGCCGGACTGTCTCTGGTTGGTGACCGGCAGCGTCTTGATGTCGATCGAGAAACGGTCAGCAATCTTTCCTTCGTTCTCCTGGACTAACGCAGCTTCGTTCAGCTTTGTGCGGTAAAGGACACGGCGGACTGCCTTCTGTACCGGATCGTTTTCATATTCACCGGCAAACTTCTTTAATACAGATTCAGTGATTTCGTTTTTCATGTACAAATCTCCTTCACATATTTTGAATTTAACACACTTCAATTTGAAAACAAACTGATTTGATCACTCACTTACGTGAGAAAGGATCCTCGTCTTTTTTCTGATGATCGAGCGCATCCTTGAGGTCTGCCAGGCTTTCGATCTTCTGCTCGCCTGCTGCAGGACGGATCCCGACTTCTCTGTCGGAAGCATAGGTGATGCTCTCGTCAAGACTTGCCGAACGGCGGATGTGTTTGCTGGCCACGACATCGAGGACGATAATGTAGATCAGGAAACCGTAGAACGCGTATTCGCTGTCGATCGTCAGGGAATAATCGTAGATGCCGTGCAGCAGTGTCGGCACTGCCAGCGCCTTGAACAGCTCGTAGTTCCGGCGTCCGTTCATGCCTCTTCTGTCATACATCTTTGCCCAGCCGTAGTAGGTACCCATATAAATTCCGAAGATGCAGTGACCGGGGATCGCGGTCAGGGCGCGCATGACGGCGTTACCCATACCGTTGCTGGTGACATAGAGAACGTTTTCCGCGGTCGCGAAACCGAGCGAAACGAAGATCGCGTAGACGATGCCGTCAAAACGGTAATTGAAGGATTTATTCTTCCAGGTGCCGAAACGCAGGAAGACGAATTTCAGACCTTCCTCGACCAGCGCCACGCAGATCAGATTATCGATCAGATAATAGAGATTTACCGTGAAATCCGTCAGACGGACCTGATTGAAAATGGTGACCAGAAGATTCCCGAGACCGAGTTCCAGCGCGATCGCCGGGATCGTGGAGACTGCGCCCAGCAGAAAAAGGAAGAACAGCAGTTTCACCGGTTCTTTTTCGATACGGTCCAGCCGGTATACCCGCATGAGCAGGTAGAACGGAGGCAGAAGAGCTGCCAGTACCAGGACCAGCATGGAGTCACTAAAGGAAAAGTATTTTAACATTACTCTCACCCTCCCTATTCACTTATTTTACACGAATTCCGCATCTACGATAAAATAAGGTCATGGAAATCAAAAGAGTCATTCCCAGCGGATACTGCAAAGGTGTTGTCCGCGCTGTCATGATGGCGAAGAAAGCAAGAAAGGATCATCCCGGCGAAAAGATCTATGTCCTGGGACGGATCGTTCATAACCGCTATGTCGCCGAGGCATTAGAATTGTATGATATCGAAACGCTTGAAGGCGGCGCCTCAAGAGAGGAAATGCTGGAGCAGATCCAGGAAGGGATCGTGATCTTCAGCGCGCACGGCATCTCCGCCGCGATCAAGCAGAAGGCGATCGATAAAGGTCTCAAGGTGATCGACGCGAGCTGCGAGGACGTGATCGCCACCCAGGAGCTGATCAAAAAGAAACTTGCGGAAGGATATAAAGTCCTCTACATCGGCAAGAAGAAACATCCGGAAGCGGCAGCGGTGCTTTCGATCAGCGATAAGATCTCTCCCATCTATTCAGCGAAGGATATCGCAAAGATCGAAGCGGAGGGAAAAGTCTTCGTCACCAACCAGACGACGATGTCGCTCTTCGAGGTCCGCGACCTCTTTGCCGCGATCGCGGAGCGTTTCCCCAATGCGGAGTTTGAAAAGGAGATCTGCAACGCCACGACCCAGCGTCAGCAGGCGGTGATCGATCTTAAGGACGCCGACCTTCTGATCGTCGTCGGCGATCCGGGTTCCAACAACTCCAACAAGCTGCGCGAGATCGGCCTGAAAAACGGCGTAAAGGAAGCAGTCATGATCGAAGACGCCTCGCAGTTGCAGGAAAACTGGCTGAAAGGCAAAGAGAAGATCTACGTGACCGCCGGGGCATCCACCCCGCCCTATCTGACCGACCAGGTGATCGGAACATTAAAAAAATATGCCGAGACCGGCATATTGGAAAAAACATCTGTTGAGATCGAGAAGATCCTCTAGTGACGGAAACGTCCGAGGATCTTTTTGATTGAGAGATCCTTCATATGGAAGACTTCCTGCGGTACTTTCAGCAGCGTGGAGACACCGACGTAGATCATGACCATCACGATGCCCTCGATCCCGAAGCGGATGAGACACATCAGACGGTTGCCGTAATTCAGCGGCAGGAAATGATTCAGCAGAACGACCGGCAGGATCGCGCACAGTGAAGAGATCACCGAACGCAGGGTTACCTGCAGCAGGGAACGGACGTTGAACTGGAAATTGCGTTTCAGAAGTATCAGTCCTAAGACGATAACGATGACGCTCGATAAAGCGGTCGAGAAGATCATACCGAGCTCACCGAAGAGATAGACAAAGATAAAGAAGCTGATCAGTTTGACGACAGCCGCGATGATCAGGAAGATGATCGCGTTGCGGCGGAAACGCAGGGTGATCAGCACCGAAGAGAAGATCGGCGCGACCGTATCCGTAAAGGCGACCAGGGAATAGAAAGCCAGTAGGCGCGCTCCCTGTTCAAGGCTTCTGCCGCCGTACATGATGGCATAGATCGCCGAAGCGAAGAAAGCGATGATCAGAACGACCGGCGTAAGGATATAGATGACGGTCTTGAAGATATCCGCGAGCTGTTCACGGAGACGGGTCTGGTTCTGCTGTTCGAGCGATTCGGTCAGATACGGGACAAGTCCGGCACTGAAGCCGAGCGTCAGGACCTGCGGGATCGAAGCGATCTTACTGCAGTTGACCTGTACGATTCCGAGCGCCTTCATGGCGATATTATAATCGATGCCGACGCGGGTCGCGTACGGAACAAAGAAATTTGCGTTGACCAGCGGTCCGGCAGTTCCGATAAAGGAGACCGCGACATAGGGCAGACCGATCGAAAGCAGTTCATTGAAGATCCGCTTGGACGGCAGCGCTTCCCCGTTCTGGGCAGCGACCAGCCGGTCGAAGTTCTCCCCTTCTTTTTTTGCGGCTAAAAGGAAATAGACGATCGTCAGGATCGCGGCCAGGCCGGCGGCGAAGATCGCCATATAGATCGCGTAGACAGAATCAAAGTGCAGCACCCGGACGATCAGGAAGCCGAAGGCAACGATGCAGAAGACACGGATGAACTGCTCCAGGACCTGGGAAGCGGCGTAGATGTCAAGACGTTTCAAGCCCTGATAAAAACCGCGCACCGAGCTGAGGAACGGCACAAAGACGATCGCCAGCAGCAGGATCCGGAAAAGGGTCAGCAGCGAAGCAATATCTTCCGGTGTTGCCGCCGGACCCAGAGCTCTGGCCGCCAGCGGCCGGGAGCCGAGGAAGAAGACACAGGCGACAACAAAAGAAAGCCCCATGATCAATGAAGTACCAAGTCTTCTGACCAGGGCGGCTGTCTTATAATCTTCACGGCTGACATATTTCGCGACCATGGCAGCGATCGCGAAAGGAATACCTGCGGAGCATACTTTCAGCAGCAGGTCATAATAAGTATAGGTAATGCTGTAGAATGCCATGTTGCGTTCTCCGGCAAAGGAGTTCAGCGGCACGACATAAAACAATCCAAGCGCTTTGGAAAGGAAGACACCAAAAGAACCGGCAAGAGCCCCGGTCAGCAGCGACTGCTTTTTATTGTTCGCTGTCATAGGCGATATTCAGACGGTAGCACTCTCTGTAGGAAGATGTGCCGCCGTTATTCTCCCAGCGGATCAGAACTCTCAGACTGACGTTCCCGGTCTCGCATGTTCCGCTGATCGCGATACCCCCGACATAACCAATATCAATATTCTTCTGGTTCGGGACCATATTGTATTCTTTTTCTTCAAAGATACCAACGTTGGCAGCCATGGTCTTCTTATGATCGACACCATCGACGACCGCGATCGCTTCCACGTCATACATGGCAATGCGCGGGTTGTCGATGAAAACATAATAACGGTAACCACCGTCGATCTTACTTACTTCGCCGCTCACGTCATAATACTCCGGCTTTGATTCGGAGACTTCATACGTACTGGCTAAGTCGACCATTTCATAGTAGCGCTCTGTCGGATCCTGAAGAACTTCCTGTTTCTTCGTACACCCGAAGCAGAACAGCAACACTAAAAACACGAGTGTGAGGCGTTTCATAAAAGTATTATACCAAAAACCCGGGATTTATACTCTCTTCATCACGAAGTAGTTCTTCTTGCCCTTGCGCAGGATGAAAAGATTTCCGGCCAGTGCGCGGTCGATCGTCAGGATCGTTTCAACATCAGTCTCTTTTTCGCCGTTCAGGCTGATGGAGGAACCCTTGATCAGCTCACGCGCATCTCTCTTGGAAGAAGCGGCGCCAACCTGGATCAGAGCGTCGACCAGCGGCAGATCTTCGCTGACTTCAAAGCTCGGCATATCGGCGATCGCGGAGGTCAGCTGCTGCGGGGTCAGTTCACGGATCTTGCCGGAGAACAGGGTCTCGGAGATCTTAACAGCGCTCTGGTAAGCTTCTTCACCGCGCAGGAAAGTGATGACTTCGTGCGCCAGTGTCTTATGGGCTTTACGCAGATGCGGTTCTTCCTTATTGGAGAGCTCGAGAGCCTCGATCTCTTCCTTGCTGAGGAATGTGAGGAACTTCAGGTAATCGATGACCTTGTCATCTTCCGAGTTGAGGAAGAACTGGTACATCTCGTAATCGGATGTCTTGTTCGGATCAAGCCAGATGGCCTTGCCGTTGCTCTTGCCGAACTTGGTGCCGTCGCTCTTGGTCAGAAGCGGCATGGTGAAGCAGTAAGCCTCATCGCCTGTCTTCTTGCGGATCAGTTCCATACCGGCAGTGATGTTGCCCCACTGGTCCTGACCGGCGACCTGCATGTTGACGCCTCTGGTCTCATGCAGATAGTAGAAGTCCAGAGCCTGCAGCAGCATGTAGGAGAATTCGGTATAGGTGATGCCTTCGTCCAGTCTGCGCTTGACGATATCCTTATCCAGCATGTAGTTGATGTTGAAGAATTTACCGTAATCACGCAGGAAGTCGATCGTCTTGATATCTTTCAGCCATTCATAGTTGTTGACGACTTCAAAACCGAAAATGCTCTCGGCCTGGTTTCTCAGACATTCGACATTGTGCGCTACTTCTTCATATGTGATCATTGGTCTTTCTGCGTCCGGTTTCGGATCGCCGATGAGACCGGTACCACCGCCGACGAGCAGGATCGGATGATGTCCGGCCGCTTTCAGACGACGGCTGATCAGGAACGAGGAAAAATGACCAATATGCAGGCTGTCACCTGTCGGGTCCGTTCCGATATAGAATTTCATGCCTCCGGCATTCAGTTTTTCTCGCAGATCCGGCGAGGAAACGTCTTTGATCAGTCCACGCCATTCCAGTTCTTCATAGATACCCATACTTCAATTCCTCCATAAAAAAGGCAGAACCAAGGTCGCTTTCGCGAGGTCCCACCTTTATTTCTTACTTATCCCTTAACGCGGGGAACGTCTTACCTTTTCTGATAAGAGACTCAAAGCTGTATTCACTTCCTTCGGATGACTCCCTTTCAGCAGCCGGGAGCTCTCTACGCATCTTGGTGAAGCTACTCTTTCTTTTCTCAGTCCTTCAATGTTGTCTGTCTTTCGACAAAGAGATATGTCAGGCATTTCTCCTTATCATCGACACTCCCGTTCTCCAGCATCTTGGTCATCAGGCGCATGCCGACGGCACCGAGGTCGTAGGACGGGATGGTGTAGGCCGAGATCATCGGTCTTACCATAGAATTATACTTGGTATCGATCACGCAGACAAGTTCCATTTCTTCCGGGACGGAGATGCCGTTTTCTCTGGCGGCATTCAGAGCAGCAAATGCCTGAGAGTCACGGTTCACGATCACCAGCTCATGTTTGTGATCCTTGAAGTAGTGTGACAGGAAACGGTAGCTGGAGCGTTCTTCCTTCGGGATCGATACAAAACCGTTAAAGGTCAGGCCGTTCTCGGCGAAAGCTTTTTCCGCGCCATTGACAAGCTGCTTGGATGTCGAGCGGTTCTTACGGTCTTCCAGGATGACGATATCCTTCTTGCCCTTCTTCAGATAACTGTTCGTAAGTTCATAGATCGCGTTTTCGAAATCCACGTAAACAGAACAGATGCGGGAAGCCGAGATCTTGTTTCCGATGACAACGATCGGGATGTTGTAGTCACTTAAAAGGTTGATCTCTTCACTGCGGATCTTATCCGAATAGATGATCACGCCGTCGACGCGGGACTTGATGATGACATCAATGATCTTGTCGACATCAGAGATACCCTCTGTGATCGTATGAAGCACAACGCTGTAATTGTAGATCTTGGAGACATCAAGCAAACCGTTGATGATCTGGCCTGTGTAGCTGAAGCTCGTATCCGGCACGATCAAACCGATCATGGTCGTTTTCTGCAGAGCCAGTCCCTGAGCGATCGCGTTCGGTTTGTAACCGAGGCGCATGATCGCGTCTTCTACCTTCTGTTTCGTGGCCGACTTAACAACCGTGGAATCATTGATCACCCGTGATACCGTTGCCAGGGAAACTCCGGCTTCTTTGGCAACGTCATAGATGGTCACTCTCTTCATTTCTTTTCCTCTTTATTCTTACCGTACAATTCCGGTCTCAGCCAGCGTTTCAGGGCACTGACTCCCTTTTCCGCTAATTCAATGGTCGTATCCTTGACGCGGTCGATCTTGGTATCGAGATCGTTCTTTTCCGCGAAATCCGCGAATGCGTCACGGGCGGAGCCGGCAACATCCGTTACCTTATCCGCGACCCGTTTATAGGATTCGGTCTTCTTCAGGTTATCGAAACCTTCATTGACACGTTTATATGCATCTGAGTTCTTGAGCTGATCGAAGCCTTCGTTAACACGTTTGTATGCTTCCGAATTCTTGAACTGATCCAGACTTTCATTGATCTTTTCGCCGACTTTCAGAGCTGTCTCTTTGACAGTTCCGCCCTTCTGCTCGAATGTCTGGTGGACAAGAACGACATCGTTCTTCTTCAGCTCTTCCAGTTTTTCGGAAGCGTATCCGCTGATCTCATCCGTCTTGGCGCGGACATATTCGATCGTCTTCTTTACCTGATCCGAATCAACCGCTGTCTGCAGGCTGTCGGTCAGTTTGGCGGAAGTCTTCTCAAAGCTTTCACCGACTTTCTCAGCGAGTTCGCGCGCCTTGGCGCCGACTTCCTGGTCCGCGATCTCTTCCGCCGTCTTCATGAGTCCGGCAGCGCGGTCCTTCATTTCACTGATCGTCTCTTCGACTTCCTGTTCCAGTTCTTTCTTTTCTTCCTCTGTCATGGTCACTCTCCGATGATGTCTTCCGGACCCGGTTCCTTAACGACCGGTTCCTTCTTGGCGGTGCTCTTGACCTTCTCGATCATGGCGTCGGCTTTGCCGATCATCTCGTCCGCCTTGTTCTTGATGGCATCCTTGTTCTTGGCGACATAATCCTTCATATCGCCCATGGCTTTGACTCCGGCATCGTAGGTTCTGTCTACACCGCCGGAAACTTTAACAACTGTATCTAAAGGTGACTGTAATTTGGTGATGCTCTGATCGACCAGATCGATAGTGGTATGGGTCTTCCCCAGGGTATCTCCGATCTGTTTTAAAAGCTTCGTTAAACGAATAAGGAAAACGATCAGGCAGATCAATGCCACTAGACCAGCGATAGGCAATAATAAACTGGCCAAATCACCGCTCGCGATTAAAAATGCGTCCATATTTGACCTCTCTTTCTTGTCTATATTTTAGATGAAATGAAAATAATTTTCAATGTAAAGGGTTACATTTGCTAAATTATTTCAATAAATCCTTTACTTTTTGAGCCAGATGGTAAATATCCTTACTGGACATGAATACGAAGCAGGCGTCTTTGTGGGATGCGAGCTCCTCTACACCCTTCTCGTCCTCGCTGAGAACGACGGATTTTTCAAAGCCGTTCGCGAGGTAATGGATATCGATATCCGTACCGTCCTGCTTGTCATCGATGCTGGTGAAATCAAGCAGATAGACCTTGTCGGCCAGATCCAGGGCATCGCGGAAATCCTGGGCAAAATAGAGGACCCGGCTGGCGCGGTGCGGTTTAAAGACAGCGACGATCTCCTTGTCCGGGTAACGGTGTCTGGCTGTTTCCAGAGTGACCTTTACCTCAGTCGGATGATGTGCATAGTCATCGATGAATACGGTATTGCCGACCTTCTCGACCTTGAAGCGGCGCTTCGGGCTGCTGTAGCTGCTGAAGGCCTGCTCAACGACGAGCGGGTCAAACGCCAGCATGTAGGACAGCGAGAGCACAGCCATTGCATCGTAAAGAAGATGCTTCTCGGAGAAAGGCAGTGTATAATCCGCGATCTTCTTATCACGGAAATAGAACGCGAAAGACGCGGATTCGATCTCATCCTTCAGATCGACCGGATGGAAATCATTCTCCGGCGCAAAACCGAAGGAGTAATTCTCACATGGGATCTGCAGCTTCTGACACCACGGATCATCACCGTTATAGAAGACGATGTCCTTGACCTGTTTGACATATTCCTGGTAGGCGTTGAAATAGTCTTCCTCATCCTTGAAATAATCGACATGGTCGATCTCGATATTGGTGATCAAAGCATAGTTAGGATAATACTTCAGGAAGTGATGACGGAATTCATCCGCTTCCACACACAGATACTTCGTGTCTTTGGAAAGGCAGCCTTCCCCGTCGCCGATCAGATAGCCGGTCGGCAGAAAACAGGAAACGACATCCTTGGTCATCGTGGTCGTAGTCGTCTTGCCGTGGGAACCGCTGATCGCGATGCTGGTGTAATTCTCCATCAGCAGACCGAGATACTCATGGTAGCGGTAGCACTGGCAGGTCGGATTGGAGCGGGCAGCGATGACTTCCGGGAAATCCTCCAGGAAAGCATTGCCGATGATGACCGTCATATTGTCACGGATATTTGCCGGATCAAAATCATAGATCGGGATATTGCGCGCGATCAGTTCTTCTTCGGTGAAGAAATGTTCGCTCAGATCACTGCCGGCGACTTCCTCGCCGATATCATGCAGCATCGCGGCTAAGGCCGCCATGCCGGTTCCTTTGATGCCGATAAAGAAGATCATGCTTTTTTCTCCTTGTCCAGTTTGAACAGTTCATCAAACAGGCTGATCTCTTCCTCTTTTTCCTGCGGACGGTTGTCCAGGATCTCTTCGATCGGATGGTTGACGAAGTCTTCTTTTACCTCTTCCTCCTTCTTCTCTTCCGGCTTGTCCAGCAGATCGGAGAATAGGTCATCGCCGAGGTCGCCGAGTTCGAGTTCCAGATGATCAAAGGTTTTATCGAGATCATCCGGTTCCAGCTCTTCGATCTTCTCCATGGAGAGTGGTTCTTCGGAAATGGAGATCTGTTCGATCTCTTCACGGGTATCCTTATGTTCCGGTTCAGCAACGACCGGAGCTTCTTCCACAACAGGTTCCTCTTCCTCCGGTGCCTCATAGCCATTGAGATGCATCGGGCTCAGCGGGATCGTCTCCCAGACAGTCTCCGGGACGACTCTTTCAGTAACAGACGGGACCGGACGCTCTTCCGCGCGTACCGGTTCTTCGATATGCTGCTCCGGTTCCGGGATCTCCTCTTTCGGAGCGGCGCTGTGTTTTCCGTTGCTGCGGTAATCCTGTTTCATGACACCATAGTACGGGGAATAGATCGTGCCTAAAAGGGAGCCGGTATCGGTCTTGATCTGCGGTGTGTGAAGAACGAAGTCCTTCGGTTTTTCGCCATCGAGATAACCAAAGATCGGACTGATCGTCGGATGGCTTTCATATGGTTTGGGATCCGCCTCGATCTTCGGCTTCTCCTCCTGTTTGTCATTCTTTTTGACCTGAAGCTCTTCCAGATTGATAAAGGAGCCGGAATGCTTGCGGGTATTCTGTGCCTGTTCCGGTTTGGTCTCTTCCGGTTTTGGTTCAGGCTGCTCGGCTTTGACTTCCGGTTTCTTCTCCGGAGTTGCAGCCGGCTTCGGTTCTTCCGGTTTTTGTTCGGGTTTCTCCGACTTTACCGGTTCCGGCTCAAACAGATAATCAATCCACTTCTTCATAACCTTCATCTTCTCCTTTTACTTCTTCTTCCGGGGAGCTGCTTTCCACAGGCTCTTCCTTTTTCGTTCCTGAATCATCAATAATCATATCACTTAGGTGTCCGTTCTTCGGAATAATGATGTCGAACAGATCCACCTGCTTTTTCTGATAATCGATATCGATCGTATCGCTGAAATCCCCGCGGATCCGTTCGTATTCGAAGGTCGCGTTCTTTCCCAGCAGCAGCATATGGCGCAGCACATCGTTCTGCTCCTGCTCATTCGTAAAACTGTAGATCTTGAAACCCTGCGTACGCAGGATGATCAGGCTGCGGTCCTCGAAACGGTAGATCGAGCACAGATACGGCTCGTGACCGCCGTTGTAGTTGACGAAACTTCCCTCCCGGTTATACATGAGATTCTTCTCCGGGTAGAAACCGGATTCAAGCGAAAGCGGCATATCGGAGATATTGCGATGCAGAAGACTGGCGATATTCAGACTCATCAGGATCGAGCTGTCGTTATACTCGATCACGACGCCGGTTTCCTCACTCTGGAAACGGTGCATATCCGACGGAAGGTAATATGAAAAATACTTGCTGTTGACATTCGGGCGGCGGAAAACATAACCGTTTTCGAAGCTGTCCAGCAAAGTATCCGTATCCTGTATCGTTGCGCTGCAGCTGCACATCAGCAAAACAGCTAATAGGAAAAAGAACTTTTTCATATCTATTTAGATTTTAGCATAAAACCGGAACTATCCGTCAGCGAATGGAAACGCATTTGCGCTCCTATCCAAAGACGTTCCGGATCATTGATTCTATAAGACGTTTTCGGCGTTCAGGCCTTACGCAGCCTGGAGAGGATATGCAGAAACAGACGGCGCAGCAGCCAGAAGAGCAGCACTCCGCCCATATCGATCAGCACATCCTTGATCTGCGCGCTGCGTCCGCCGACAAAGAGCTGATGAAGCTCATCGCTGCAGGCATACAGCAGACAGAAGACGAATGCCGGGATATCCCCCTTCTCAAACGTTTCAAAGAAACGGAAAGCGAAGAAAGCCAGAACGAAGTATTCCGCGGCGTGGGCAAACTTGCGGATCAGCACCCCTGCCCAGGGAAAACAGGCAAACAGCGGAAGATAGCGCAGGAAGCCGTCCGAAAGATCCTGGGACTGCTGACCGCCCTGCGCGGAAAAGGAAAAGATCACGGCGCACCACAGCACCAGCAGGATTCCGCGTATCAGCTTTTTTCTGGACATTCAGCAGCTATCTCCTTATCATTAATTCAAATGAAAATCGCAGTGATCGGTTTTACCGGCTCCGGAAAAAGTTCTCTGGCGCTTCGCCTGTCTGAACTTCTTAACTGTCCCCTGATGCATCTGGATAAGGTGCATTTTGAAGCGCAGTGGCAGCGCCGGGACCGGAAAGAAGCGTATGCCGAGATCGACCGTTTCTGCGATCTTCCTTCCTGGGTCATCGAGGGGAATTACTTCTCTCTGGGGATGGACCGCCGCTTTGCGGAGGCCGACCGGATCCTGTTTTTAAATTGTAATCGCTTCCGCTGCCTATATCAAGCACTGGCCCGGGCCTGGCGCTTCCGCGGCAAACAGCGGGATGATCTGGCGGAAGGCTGTCATGACCGCATCACCCCTTCCTTTCTGGCCTGGATCCTCATTAACGGACGTTCCGGAAAATGGCTCGAGAAATACCGTTCGATCGAGCGTCAGTATCCCGAAAAATTCGTGACGCTTCATACACGCAAAGAGATCGATGACTATGTCCGCAAACTGGAAAACGAGATCAACGAACGCATCGGATGATGCGTTTTTCTTTGGGGTCCCCGGATTTTACCGATATCGTATGTCGTTATCTGTTAGAAGACAAAAGAAAACTGCCTTATTCAGCATAAGGCAGTAATAATTTGCGGTAGACCGCTTTCAGTTCATTGATGCTTTCCTTGGAAGGATTCGCAGAAGAGAACGAGGAGACGAGACCGACATGGTAATCGCCGAATTCGCCATCGATCAGCTGGAAGACATCCGGTGTATAGATGCCCTTCTTGCCGTCTTTATCGGTGCCGAGGATCGGCTCGAATTTTGCGACGACTTCATCATAGACTTCCCCGTTGCCGGCGACATTGTAGTCGGCACGGTCGATGTTGATGTAGTAGACCGTTACTCCAAGCTCCTTGGCGACTTCGTTCAGATAACGCACGCCGTCCTGACAGTTATGACATTTGGGATAGCCCAGGTAGAAGATACCGGAACCGCCCTTCTCAATGAACTCATAGACATCGTACAGATTCACCTCGACGAACTGGTGATCGGTGGAAGACAGACCCTGGTAAGCCGACATATCAACTTTGCTGGTAGCGATCTCCACTTTGCTGACGATCTTCTGCTGCTTGCCGCTGCAGGCGCAGAGCAGGATCAGCATCAAACAGAGCAGCAGTTTCTTCATAATTTCTGTACGTCCAGCTGGCTTGCGAAGCCTTCGAGGTCGTCCGGATTATGCTCCTCGAGATAGTTGATCTGGGAAGCGGCGACAGCATAGGTGAAAGCTTCCTTACCGGTAGCGCCGCGCTGTTTTGCGAGCAGGAATCCGGCGATCAGGGAGTCATCGCGGCCGATCGCGTCTTCAGTCTCATCGGCGCGGGTATGGTAGATGCCTTCCTCGCAGCAGAGATAGACCTCGTCCTCATTATTGTAGAGGACATGGGAAGCGCCCTGATGATAGATATCCTTCAGAGCTTCCTTGAGATCCTTCTTTTCAGTCAGATAAGGAAGGTCGAATTCATTCAGACGGACAAGATACGGACGGTATTCCAGTGCGCCTTTCATGATGCAGGGATTGGTATCCAGCATGACCTTGACGCCGTCATAGATCAGTGTTTGCACGGCATCCAGCATACGCTCCTGCAGATCATCCTGAACGTTGCCGCTCAGAACGAAATAGTCATTCGCGTAAATACGTTCAAGGTATTTCTTGAAGCGTTCATACTCTTCATTCGTTACTTTCGGACCGCGGGCATTTACTGCTGTCTTGGTCTTGGTGACTTTGATATTGATACGGGTATTATCCTCGATCCTGGTAAAGATCGGCTGGACCGAACGGTGACCGCTCAGGAAAGACAGATAGTAATTACGCGGGAAACCGCCTAAAAAACCCAGGGCAACGCTGGGGATCGACATATGGCTCAGAGCGATCGAAACATTTACTCCTTTCCCTCCGGCTTCATAGTGTTCGACTGTTGTCCTGTTTACCTGTCCTTCTGTCAAAGGCTCACTCAGCTCGAGATAATAGTCGAGCGATGGATTTGTTGTACAGGTATAGATCATACATTCATTATAGGTTTTTTTAAGTTTGAAAGGAAGTGTATAATAGTGCTTATGAGCGGGCTCATTTCGATGTTTGAAACACTATCTTTCAAAGGCATTCTGCTGTTTTTCGCCCTCTTCGCAATACTGACGGCGATCCCGGCACTGCTGCTTTACCGCTCGAATTCGTGTCTGAACAAATACGCCTTTCTGCTCTGGCTGACTGTCAATTACGCTTTCCTGACCTTTCTGCAGCTCGGCTCCTTAAAGAGTCCGGAAACCACTTTTCAGAGCTCTCACGCCGGGGAAGAAGTCATCCTGAAGCTTGATGAAAAGACTTCGTTCGATAAGATCTATACGACATCGCTTGAAGGCGATACCCCGATCGAAGGCAGCCGTTACCGGATCTATTATCATGACATCCGCATCGCCGGCTCAAACGATCTCAAAAACTGGGAAGAATTCGCTGTTCTCGATGAGAAGAGCTATCTGAAATGGGATATCGAGGAATGCGGTCAGAAGGATTATGACTATCTGCGACTGAGTTTCAATGAGGCAAGCATCCTCACCGAGATCGGTCTTTATGACAGCGCCGGCAAGCAGTTCCTTCCTTTGGAAATCTTCTCTTCCGAATCTGAAGAGGCAAAGAAGCTGATCGACGAACAGGATACACTAGTCGCCGATCCGGATTACCGCAACGAGACCTATTTCGATGAGATCTATCACGCCCGCAATGCCTATGAGATCGCGCATCATCTGCCCTTCTATACAGCCGTTCATCCGCTTTTGGGAACAAGGTTCATCGCTCTGGGCATTCAGCTGTTCGGTATGAATCCCTTCGGCTACCGTTTCGCCGGTGCCCTTACCTCTGTGCTTCTGATCCCGCTGATGTATGCCCTGGCCTACGTGCTTTTCCGGAAAAGAAAAGCAGCGGATCTGGCAGCCTTGCTGTTCGCCTGTGATTTCATGCATTTCACGACCGGACGGATCGCGACCCTTGAACCCTTCTCGCTCTTCTTCATCCTGCTGATGTATCTGTTCATGGCGCTCTTCCGCCGGACAAAGATCTATCAGAGACCTTTTGAAGCGCTGAAGTGGCTCTTCCTTTCCGGTCTTTCGATGGCGTTTGCCTGGTCGGTCAAATGGACGGCGATCTATGCTTCGGTGGGACTGGCCTTCATCTTCTTTGAACATCTCTTCCGCTGCTGGCGGAAAGAGGAAAGCGAGGATAAGGCAGCCATCACGCTGATGATCATCATCGCCTGTTTCTTTTTCTTTGTGCTGATCCCGATGGCAGTCTATTTCCTCTGCTACATCGGCATCCGCATCTATGATCACACACCGGCGAACCTGCTCGAGCATCTCTATCAGGTCGCGGACTATATCAAATACGCATTCACCTACCATGCCGGACTCGATGATACACATCCCTATTCCTCAAGATGGTTCATGTGGCTGATCGATCTGCGTCCGATCTGGTATTATGTTAAATACTACGACGAGAATATCCGCAGCATCTCCTGCTTCAACAATCCGCTGATCTCCTATGGCGGGATCGCGGCGCTGCTGATGCTGCCGTACTGTCGGAAGGTAAACGGACGTTTCTTCCTGCTTCCCTTTGCCGGCTATATCACCCTGCTGCTGCCCTGGATCTTCATCTCACGGACGGCATTCGCTTATCACTACTACCCCTGCATCCCCTTCCTGATCCTTCTGATCATCGATCTCTTTGAAGCGATCAAGGAGGATTCTGTCCGCAGAAAAACCGTTGCAGTCTATCTCTTTTTCACGATCTTATTATTCCTCGCGTATCTCCCGGTCAGCGGAGGCTTCCTGAGCTCACGTTTCTATGTGACGAAGATCCTGGCTGTGATACGCGGATGGTGGTATTTTGGAGGCTAATATGAAACTCAGCAAACTCTTTCCCCAGGCGGTCTTAACAGAAGATCCCGAGATCACCGGACTGAAGACCAATTCCCGTGAAGTTGAACCGGGCGATCTCTTCCTCTGCATCAGCGGCATGAATGCCGACCGTCATGATTATTTACCAGATGCCATTGCCCATGGCGCGGCAGCGGCCGTCATCTCCAAAGACGTTGAATGCGCGATCCCCACAGTACGCGTCGAGGATGTAAACAAGGTCGCCGATGAGATCCACGACCGTTTCTATGACCGTCCTCAGGACAAGCTGTGCCTGATCGGTGTGACCGGTACCGACGGCAAGACGAGCACCGCGACTCTGATCCAGACCTTCCTGGGCGATGAGAACTGCGGCTACATCGGCACCAACGGTGTCTCCTGCCGTGACTACTATCAGGACAACGCCAATACGACACCGGACCGTGACTATCTTCTGGGTTACTTCCGGGATTTCCTTGATCATGGCTGCCGCTATGTGGCGATGGAAGCGAGTTCGGAAGCCTTCTTCTACAACCGTCTGCGCGGACTGACCTTCCAGGCAGCCGCGATCTCCAACGTCACGAGTGAACATCTCAATACACATAAGACTTTAGAGAACTACATCGCCTGCAAGCAGCAACTCTTCCTGCAGAATGCCGGTCCTTCGATCCTGAATAAGGACGACCAGCATTACAGTGAGTTTGCCGCGGTCGCGAAGAATGTGCGCACCTACGGCCGTGATCCGGAAAACGATCTCTGGATCAAGGACTACAAGCTGAGCGCCGTCAATACCGAGATCACCTTCGTTTACGAGGGAAAGGAATACAGCTTTACTTCCCCGCTCGTCGGTGAGTTCAACGTCGAGAACCTTGCGGAAGCGATGCTGACATGTCTCAGCATCGGTATCCCCTTCGAGCAGCTTCTCAGCAAGATGGAGAAACTCCATGTTGAAGGACGTATGGAAGCGATCGATCTCGGTCAGGATTTCCAGGTCATCGTCGACTATGCCCACACTCCTAACGGCATCCACAAACTGATGGATTTTGTCAAGAAGCTCAACGGCAAGCGCATCATCACCGTCTCCGGCCAGGCCGGCGGACGCGATGCCGAAAAACGTAAATTTGTCGGTGAGGCGATCGCCCGCAACAGTGACTGGTGCATCTGGACCCTGGAAGACCCGCGTTTCGAAAAGGTCGAAGACATTGCCGCCATGATGTGTGAGCGTATCCCCGACCTGCATAACTATGAAACGGTTGTCGACCGTTATCTCGCGATCGAGAAAGCCGTCTTCATGGCAGAGAAAGATGATATCATCCTGATCTTAGGCAAAGGCAGCGAAGACAGCAATGTCATCAACGGCGAGGATGTCCCCTTCCCGGGCGATATCCGCTGTGCGGAGATCGCGATCAAGAAACGCCTGCGCAATTTCCCGTTCTAGATCATTCACACAAAACAAAAAAACACCGAAGTCGCAGGACTTCGGTGTTTTCGTTTTACGTAGATCAGCG
>JAUNQE010000057.1 GCA_030536365.1 Erysipelotrichaceae bacterium
CTCTACTGCAAGACTTCGTTCTGAACGAATAAGAATAAAAAGGGTAAAAGAAAAGCTCATATCGCGCGGATATGAGCTTTTTTCGATCTCGATTAATGACCGGAGCAGCGGCGGAACTGCGGAGCGCTGCCGTTGATGTAGACACTGCGGATGACGGTCGTGCCGAGCCAGTTGCCCTGGAGCGACATCTCACCGCCGAGATAGATCGCGTAGTGCTGGTAACCGGTGCCGCCGTCCGAATAGAAGACAACGTCACCCGGCTGTGCATTTGCCGGATCGATATCGTAGGTGTCAAAGCAGTTTGACCCGTCGCCGTAATACAGCGCCAGGAAGGTGTTTGCGACATCGGTGCAGTAGCCGCCCATGCCGATCAGGCTTTCAGCGATCGCGTAAGCGTCACCGCCGACTCCCACGCCGCTGGCGGAGAGACGGCTGACGATCTCATCGTAGGACCAGTAGAGGTAGGGATTCATTACCGGTTCTTCAATGACTTCGACTGCGACGTCTTTGCTGACAGAGTTGCCGTTCTTATCAACGGCGATCAGTTTCAGGGGGTAGATGCCGAGTTCCTCAAGGTTGTATTCCCCGTAAGAGAGAACTCTGCAGTCATCGGAATCGTCCTTGACTTCAATATAATCAGTCAGGACGAAGTCTTCGGAATCGACCCAGACAACGATGGTGTCCATGGCTTCACGCGGAGTGTAGTCACTTTCGCCTTCGTGCTCGGCGTTTTCCTCTTCAATCTCTTCTCTGACTTCTTCCTCAGTTTTAATACTGACGTTATCATGTTCATCATCTTCTTTTTTGATGACGAGAATCTCAGGGATCTGATCTTCAGATTGGATTGAATCTTTACTCGCTACCTGGAGACCGGCCGGCGCAAACAGCTGCAGGGCGATCAGGGAGCATAATAAGAACTTCATATCTTCTCCTTTTTTCTTTCCTTTGGTTCTATCTATGTAAAAAAGATCCTATTAAAGAATCTACCCTACTATTATATATTTTTTGAGGTAGAATGCAAGTTTTCCGCTATTCTTTGCGATTCTTTAGGAAATTCCTCACAAAGAAGTGCGAAATTTCCGCATTCTTCGGTATCGCGTTTTTCTACTATAAGAAGGGGATTTGGCATTTTTGAACAGACTGTGGTATTCTTGAAATGCATGAAAAAGAACTTGTGTTTTTTAATTTTACTGTGTTTCTTTCTGTGCGGTTTCGGTGAGGGAGACCCCGATTTTTCGCTGGACGGCCTGAAAGATTACGAAAAGGAATATGAAAGCGAGGATGTCGGCGTCTGTGCCTACACTTCCAGCAAGTCCTACATGGATTACCGTGCCATCACCGCGACCGATTCCCGCCAGTACTGGTATATCAGGGAATACATGACCGTGGATGATACCGGACTCCTGCTGGATGAGGACGGATTCATCGGCGTTGCCCTGGGTTCTTATTATGGTGTGATCGGCGACCGCTATTACTTCACTCTGGATACCGGCATCGTGCTGCCGCTCGTCAAAGTCGAAGAGAAGGCGGATGAGGATACGACCGGCGGCTGTTACCATTCCGACGGTTCGGTGCTGGAGTTCGTCGTCGACAAGGATCTGGCCGGAAACTTCTTCGGTGTTTACGAGAACGGTCTTGTCCTGAGCGGCAACTTCAACAACAGTCCCTATTTCAACGGGGTCATCCAGTCGGTCGAGAAAGTCGGCCCGGAACTGAATGAGCACCGTGTCACTTACGAAGAGAAAGAGGATGTCGCTTTCGACAATCTTGATATCTTCGCCTATGAAAATACATATTAAGGTCTTCGGACCTTTTTTGTTATAAAATATTCTATGATGCAGATAGTACTGGTGCTTGCCGGTCCGACCGCTGTCGGCAAAACCGAACTCAGCCTCCGTCTTGCGGAGCTTTTTGATTGTGAGATCATTTCCGGAGATTCAATCCAGATCTACCGCGGTTTTGATATCGGTTCCGCCAAGGCAACAGAGGCTGAAAGGGCAAGAGTACAGCACTATCTGATCGATGAAAAAGAACCCGGTGACCGTTACAGCGTGGCGGAATTCCAGCAGCGGGCCAGGGCGTGTATCGAGGATATCGCCTCCCGCAATAAACTGCCGTTCATCGTCGGCGGTACCGGTCTTTATATCCGGGCATGTCTGTATGACTACGATTTCCCGGAAGAGGAAGGGCAGGACGATCCGCTGGAGGAATTCAGCGACGAGGAGCTCTACCGCCGTCTGCAGGAAGTCGATCCGCTTTCTGCGGAGAAGATCCATCCCAATAACCGCAAACGCCTGGTGCGCGCCTATAACGTCTACCTGAAAGAGGGGAAGACGATGTCGGAGCGTATCGCTTCCCAGACCCATGAACCGGTCTATGATATCAAGATCATCGGTCTGACCCTGGACCGCCAGGAACTGTATCAGCGGGTCCATATCCGCATGCAGCAGATGCTGGAGGACGGACTGATCGAAGAGATCCGCGGACTTCTGGACAGCGGCGTGACCTTCCGTGATCAGGCGATGCAGGGCATCGGCTATAAGGAATTTGAAGCGTATTTCAATGGTTCCGCAACGCTCGAGGAATGTCTCGCGGAAGCCGAGAAGCATACCCGTCAGTTCATCAAGCGCCAGTATACCTGGTTCAACCATCAGCTGCCCGTGAGCTGGCATGACCCAAAAGAAAAAGATGAGATCATCGAGGAGATCCGCCAATGGCTGAAGAACTGACACGCATGAAGATCCTGCTGGGTGAGGAAAGAGTTGCGAAGCTGGCAGAAAAGACCGTGCTGATCGCCGGCGTCGGCGGCGTCGGTTCCTTTGTCGCGGAATCGCTTGCCCGCAGCGGGGTAGGCAGACTGATCCTGGTCGACAGCGATGAGGTGGAGATCTCCAATCTCAACCGTCAGCTGATGAGCGGCTACGAAAATGTCGGCCGTCCCAAGGTCGAAGTCATGAAAGAAAGGATCGCTTCCTATTCCCATGCTGCCCATGTCGAGGCGAAACAGCTATTCATTGATGACAGCTTTGAGATCGGTGAAGGCGTGGATTACGTCGCCGACTGCATCGATACACTTGCCGGAAAGATGGCGCTCGCCGAAAAGGCGCATGCCGCCAATATCCCGCTGATCAGCGCGATGGGCGCTGCCAGACGCATCTCTACCGGGGATCTCGTCATTACGACCCTCGATAAGACGAGCGGTGATCCGCTGGCCAGAAAATACCGTCAGCTGTGCCGCAAGCGCGGCTTTGACGCGCACAACATCCGGGTCGTGATCAATACCTCACCCACACTGGAATACGAAGAACCGGCAAGAGAAGAAGATACACATACAAGGACACCGTTAGGATCCTCGATCTTCCCGGTCGGGAGCCTGGGCTTAAAGATCGCTGAGATCATCGTGAATGATCTGCTTGAAATCAAATAAACTGAGGAGATGAATATGAAATTTAAAGATTTTCCGTATACTCATCTGAGCTACGAAGAGATCCGTGAAGCATATGAGAACGGACTGAAGAAACTGGAAGAAGCGAAAGATCCGCAGGCATTCCGCGCGGCTTTTGATGAATTCAACCGTTTCCGCGGACATGTGGATACTGAGATGACGCTCGTTTCCGTACGTCATTCGATCAATACCGCGGACGAGTTCTATAAGAAGGAACAGGAATACTGGGATGAGACCGGACCACTGGTACAGGCGCTTGAAGACAAGTTCTACAGCATCTGCCTCGCGTATCCCGAAAGGGAAGCGACCGGCATCCCGGAAGTTTTCTTTGAGCTTGCTTCCTTTGCCAAGGAATCCTTTTCCGAAGAGATCATTCCCGATCTGCAGGAAGAGAACAAGGTCACGAATGAGTACGATGTCTTAAAGGCATCCGCCAAGATCGAGTTTGACGGCGAGATCCATAACCTCGCTTCCCTCGGTCCGAAACTCAGCTCTACCGACCGTGAGGTCCGCTCCCGCGCCTATGCCGCTGTCAATGATTTCTATACAGCGCATGAACAGGAGTTTGATGACATCTATGACCGTCTGGTCAAGGTGCGTACCCGTATCGCTCACAAGCTCGGCTATCCGAGTTTCACCGAACTGGCCTATAAACGAATGAACCGCTTCGATTACAACGAGGATGACGTTGCACGATATCGTAAGATGATACTTGAGGAAGTCGTCCCGCTGACAAGAAAGCTGTATGCGAGCCAGGCAAAGCGCCTGGGTCTTGAGAAGCTTTCCTACTACGATGAGAGCCTGATCTTTGCGGACGGCAACCCGCTTCCGAAGGGGAACCGCGAGGAGCTCGTCGCGGCAGCCGCGGAGATGTATCATGAGATGTCGCCGGAGACCGATGAGTTCTTCACGAAGATGCGTGAGCAGGAGCTTTTTGATCTTGAGACCAAGCCCAACAAGCAGATGGGCGGTTACTGCACCGGCGTTTATGACTACGGAGTTCCGTTCATCTTCTCGAATTTCAACGGCACCCGCGGGGATGTTGATGTCCTGACCCACGAAGCAGGCCACGCCTTCCAGATGTATCAGACAAGAAAACATGTCGATATCCCGGATCTGGCCTTCCCGACGTATGAGAGCTGCGAGATCCATTCGATGTCGATGGAATTCTTTGCCCATCCGTGGATGGAATTCTTCTTTAAAGAAGATAAGGACAAATATCTTTACACGCATATCCGTGAAGCCTTTACCTTCCTGCCGTACGGCTGCCTCGTTGACCATTTCCAGCATGAGGTCTACCGTCATCCGGAATACAGCTGCGAGGAAAGAAAACAGCTCTGGCGCGCTCTGGAGAAACAGTATAAGCCTCTGACCGATTACAGCGGTTTCCCGCTGCTTGAGAAGGGCGGCTGGTTCTACCGTCAGGGTCACATCTTCTCTTCGCCGTTCTACTACATTGATTACACGCTTGCCCAGGTCTGCGCCCTGCAGTTCTTCAAACGCACCCTGGAACAGGATCCCGATACCTGGAAGGATTACCTCCATCTCTGCTCGCTCGGCGGCACGATGAGCTTCGTCTCGCTCGTGAAAGAAGCCGGTCTGCGTTCACCGTTCGAGGACGGCTGTCTGACCGATACGCTGCAGAAAGTCGGAGCGGAACTCGACCGTCTGGAAGCGCATCTCGGGTAAGGAAAGAAAAAGTGGTATAATACAGGTATGAATATGTTTGAACAAACTGAAATGGGGAATCAGAGCACTTACAACGAATTCCTCTCCAAAGTCTTTCTGAATATCTGCGTCGGACTGGTGATCACTTTTGCTGTGGCTTCCGTCTGCTATATGACCGGCAATGTTTTCTTAAGCGTCGCGCATCCTTTCGCGGTGATCATTGCCCAGCTCGGACTGGCCTGGCTCTTTACTTATTCGCTTCGCAACATGTCGAAAGCGGTCATGTATGTCTGCTACGTACTGTATTCAGCTTTACTGGGAATGACCTTCTCGATCCTGCCGCTGCTTTATGACGGCACCAGCATCACCTTCGCCATCGGTCTGACCGCCGTGATCTTTGCCTGCATGGCCTTCATCGGTCATAACACGCACATCGATCTCAGCCGTTATTCGACCTATATGGTCATCGGCCTCATCAGCATCATCGCGATCACTCTGCTGAACATCTTCTTCATTCACAGCAACGGTCTCGATCTGCTTCTGACCTATGTCGGTGTCCTGCTGTTCCTGGCGATCACCGCCTGGGATGTACAGCGTCTGCGCGGCATGTATCTGCAGAGCTACAGCGACAGCGAACTGAGTTCCAAGATCGTCCTCTACGGGGCATTCCAGTTATATCTCGACTTCGTCAACCTCTTCATCCGGATCCTCCAGATCTTCGGCAGAAGAAAGAACTAAGTTCTGAAGCAGGCCATGGCCTGCTTTTTTTATGGTACGATTAGACTATGACAGCGAAACTCAGCGACAGTTATCTGTGGGAGGCAAGACAGCTTTTCGGGGAGGACTTCCCGGACTATCTCGATTCCTTCAAAAAGGAAAGCACACCTTCCTTACGCATCAATACGACCAAGATCTCCGTGGAGGAGTTTTTAAAGATATCGCCGTTCCATCTGGAACCGGTTCCCTGGACGGAGAACGGCTTTTACTATGACCCGGAAGACCGTCCCGCTCTGCATCCGTACTATTACGCTGGTCTTTATTATCTGCAGGAAGCTTCGGCCATGGTGCCGGCAGCCTTTTTACCGGTTGAAGAAGGCGACAGAGTCCTTGACTGCTGCGCGGCGCCGGGAGGAAAAGCGACCGAACTGCTGAACAAACTGAAAAACAGAGGCTCTCTGATCGCGAACGATATCTCTGCGACCCGGGCAGCCACGCTTCTGCACAATGTCGAAAACTGGGGCTGTGAGAATTACGCGGTGACCGCGGAGGATCTGCGCAAGCTCGCGCAGCGCTGGCCTCTTACGTTTGAGCGTATCCTGCTTGACGCGCCCTGTTCCGGACAGGGCATGTTCCGCAAGGATCCGGCTCTGATCCGCTCCTATAACGAAAAAGACAGCAAAGCCTATGTGCCGCTGCAGCAGGAACTGCTCGACTGCGCCCTGGGCATGTTGAAGGAGGGCGGAACGCTCTTATATTCGACCTGCACCTTCTCGATCTGTGAGAACGAGAGCGTGATCGCATACGCTTTGGAGAAACATCCCGATGTGCATCTTCTGCCGCTACCGAAATATCCGGGATTCCTACCGGGAAGAAACGGAATGGAGGAGTGCGTGCGTCTCTATCCCCATAAGCTGCGCGGAGAGGGCCATTTTGCGGCCTTGCTGGAAAAGACGGGAGAGAATGCCTCGAAACCGGAAAAGCCCGGAAAACAGGCTGAGATCCCCGATGTGCTGAAGGCTTTCCGCCATCCTTTCACCGATGGCAGTTTCCGCAGGATCGGCGAGAAGCTCTATTTTCTGCCGGAAGAACTGGAAGGTCTTGAGAAACTGCGGGTGCTGCGCTCCGGTCTTCTGATCGGCGAGTACAGCAGAGACCGCTTTGAATATGCGCACAGCTTCGCCCTGGCGCTGAAAAAAGAAGAATTCGACAATGTCCTGGATCTTTCTTCAAACGACATCCGGACCTTGAAATACCTCAAAGGGGAGACGATCGAGACAGAGGAAGATCTTAAGGATGGGCTGGTGCTCGTCTGCGTTGATTCCTTCCCCCTCGGCTTCGCCCAAAACAAAAACGGGACCCTCAAGAATAAGTACCCGAAAGAAAGAAGGATGCGCTGATGCGGCTCGATAAATATCTCGCGGACATGTCCCTGGGGACCCGCAGCGAAGTGAAGGATCTGATCCGGAAGGGAAAGATCACCGTCAACGAAAAGACCGTCAAGGATGCCTCCTATCAGGTCAAAGACAGCGACATCGTCGCCTGCGAGGGACAGGAAGTGTCGTATGTGGAATACGAATATTATCTTCTGAACAAACCGCAGGGCTATATCTGCGCCCTGGAGGATAAACGCTATCCGGTGATCATGGAGCTGATCACTTCCCGGCGCAAGGATCTCGTTCCGGTCGGACGTCTTGACCTTGATACCGAGGGAGTGATCCTGATCACCAATGACGGACAGCTGAATCATTTCCTGCTGTCGCCGAAAAACCACGTTCCCAAGACCTATTACGCGGAAACGGATGCCCCGATCCCGGAAACGGCGGTCGCGGAGTTTGAAAAGGGGATGGATCTCGGTGATTTCCGCTCTGCTCCGGCACAGTTGAAGATCCTTGAGGAAAGAAAAGCCGAACTGACGATCCACGAAGGCAAGTTCCATCAGGTGAAGCGGATGTTTGAAAAAGTCGGCTGCACCGTGACCTTCTTAAAACGTCTGCGCTTCGGACCGCTGGATCTGCAAGGACTTTCGACCGGGGAGTTCCGCAGCCTGAGTAAGGAAGAGATCGAAGTATTAAAAAAAGATCAGCCAAGCGACTGATACAGCGCGAGGTTGATCTTTTTCATTCTCTGTTTATCGACTTTGCAGACTGCGCGGTCATAGGTGAAGAGTCCGTTGCATTCGTCTTCGACGTCGCTCACCTGGGTGTAGATCGCGCCGCAGAGGCCTTTGGGGATATGGGCGCGGACATCGCGTTCGTACAGTTTCTCCAGTCCGGCCATATAGGCTTCCCTGTCTTTGTAATTCTTATAGCCGCCCGGATGTGAGGACTCGACATGTTCCTTATCGACGAAGGCATAGCCGCCGAATTCGCTTAAGAGGACGATCCTGCCGTTTTTATCGGGCCGGAAGGCATAGGGACGGAAATAGATATGTTTGGAGAGAAAATCCCCGGTATTCTGGTCAAACCAGCCGCTGGTCGAATCGATCAGCCGGTATGGATCTTTCTGATGGAAGAATTCCGTGACTTTCACGGCATCAAACTGGCCCCAGCCCTCATTGAACGGCACCCAGCCGCAGAGCGAGACGCAGTCATGCAGCTCTTCAAGGATCTCTTCCGCTTCCCGGTAGTACTGTTCTCGGCCGCTGAGACTTTCACGGGCAAAACGTTTATACTGATCGTCTTTATGAGCGATGCCGACCGTGCCTTCGACCATCGTCAGCAGTTTGGAATACGTACTGCCGCCGTTGGGGATATCCTGGAAGACCAGGATGCCGAGACGGTCGCAATGGTAATACCAGCGCCGGCATTCGACCTTGACGTGTTTGCGCAGGAAGTTGAAACCCATCTCCTTGATGGCTTCCAGTTCATCGGTCAAAGCTTTTTCGCTTGGGAAGGTATAGATGCTTTCGGCGATATAGCCCTGATCGAGCAGACCGCTCAGGAAGACCGGTTTATGGTTGAGGCAGAAACGCTCAAGACCGCTATGGTCTTTTTCTTTTGTGAAACTGCGCATGCCGAAGTAGGAGCGTACCTCGTCCTCCCCGGTATTGATGATCAGGTCATACAGGAACGGATCCTCGCATGTCCAGGGCCGGAAACCCGGCAGGGAGATGGAGAAATCCTTTTCGGCGCTCGCGATCTCAGTGACGGTCTTTCCCTCCGCCAGTACCTTGACATGAACATTATGGAAATTTCCCTTCAGGCGCAGCGCGACTTTCTCCTTGTCGAAAAGGGGAACGATCTTCATTTCTTCGATCGCTTCCTCGGGCAGCTCCTCGATCCAGACGCTCTGCCAGATCCCGGCTGTGGGGGTATAGAAGATCCCGCCGTGCTTTAAAGCCTGTTTGCCGTAAAGGCAGTCACTGGTATTGGTATAGTCGCGTACCCGGACTTCGAGGAGATTGTTTTCCTGCAGAACATCGCCGATCTCAAAGGCAAAAGCAGTATAGCCGCCGCTGTGGCTGCCGAGCCGTTTCCCATTCAGTGTGACTTCCGCGATCTGATCGACCGCTTCAAAATGCAGCAGCGCCCGTTTCTTCGTCTTCGTAAAGGCAAATTCCTTCTTATAGAGCAAAGTCTCCTGCGGCTGCAGGATGTGTTCAACCCCGGAAAGCGGAGAACCGGCCGGGAAGGGTACGAGGATCTCTCCTTCTTCCAGAGAGTCTCCGTTACCGTCCAGGATCGAATACTGCCAGCTTCCGTTCAGACAGAAGAAAGAATCGCGTACGAACTGCGGACGCGGATATTCGCTTAAAGGACAGCTGCGGTCAATGGTATTGCTGTATGGTGTTTTCAGTTTCATCAAATTCATTATAACGCAAAGTATGGGGGCACATTTTGACAGGAAGAAAAAAACAGAAGAAAATAAATAGGACATGAAAA
>JAUNQE010000101.1 GCA_030536365.1 Erysipelotrichaceae bacterium
GCAGCATACTGCATATAGCTGTTGAGCAGTGAAGTGAATACCTCATCCGCCTGATCTGTTTTGATCTTCGGCTGGATCTGCGAAAGCAGTTTGGAAATATCGACCGAAGCACCCTGCGGCGCAAAGTCCTCAGCCTTGATCAGATTGGAGAAATCCATCGTTCCGAGGTTCTCAAAAGCGGAAGAATCAAATTTCAGTTTATTAGTATCGATCTGGATCAGATTGGAGAAGGCGCTTTCGTCAACGCTGAAAAGCGAATCAAACGAGAAGTTCTGTTCCTCCTCACCGAAATCCTTTCCGCTGAAGATGTTCTTATCCTTATCCGCAAGCTGCGCTTTTGTAGCTTCGGTATTCAGAGAAAGCGTGACATATTCGTTCTGGATCTGCACATCATATCCGATACCGGTATTCAGCATCGCAAAATCGCTGTCTTCCCTGCGTTTGACAACGCCGACGATCGTCAGGTCTTCCCCGTTTTCGATCAGGTTGCGCATAAAGCGGCTATCGTCCTTCTTATCGACCCAGACATCGTATTCGCTGTCATAGGAATAGCGCTGGGCGGGAGAGATGAATTTAAAGCCGATCCCGATAAAATCGTCATAATTGTAATGATGGATCGGATGATCGATCATAACGTTTTCATCATTCGCAAAGCTCTCGACCATTTCGTCGAGTTCAGAAGCATCTAATAATCCCAGAGAATACAGAACGATATCCGGGATACTTCCGTCTCCCATCAGAACAAGAACGCATTCATGACTGTTCTCCGGCCAGTGTCCGGCTTTTACCTCGTACTGATTGATATAAAGCGATTCCTCATCCGGCAGCGCAAAGAAGACATCTGTCGACATTGCCATGGACATCATCGAATTCGCGCTTCCCCCGCCTAAACCAAGCGAAGAAAAGGAAACGTCCGGATTGACCTGACGGTATCCGTTCTTATCTATGCGGTAGATCAGCGGCGAGACGTTATAGCTGTATTCGATCGCCTTAACATTCTGCTGAACGACGGTCGAAGTATCCAGATAATCCTTCAGGGACTTCAGGTCATTGGAACGGGTGCGGGTAAGGATGCTGTTGATCATCGGACGTTCCCTGACATCTCCGGTATCCTCCCCTTCATCGGCATTCATACCGACCATCATCGAGGTCAGATCAAAGCTGGTACTTTGTATCGTTAAAGGATATTCGGATAATGTCTCCTCTTCGATCGACCGTATGTACTGGTTGACGCCGTTTGAAAGCGAAAGGATCAGGGCAATGCCGATGATACCGATCGAACCGGCAAAAGCGACCAGGATCGTTCTGGCCTTCTTGGTAAGGAGGTTATTGAAGCTCAAAGAAAGAGCTGTGAGGAAAGACATCGAAGACTTTCCCATATTCTTATAGACTGCCGGCTCTGCCTGATCAACGATGCAGGGATCCGTATCGCCAAGGATCTTGCCGTCTTTCAGACGAACGATACGTGTCGCATACTGTTCCGCGAGTTCCGGGTTATGTGTGACCATAACGACAAGACGGTCATCGGCAACTTCCTTTAAAAGCTCCATGACCTGGATCGAAGTTTCGGAGTCAAGCGCGCCGGTTGGCTCATCGGCCAGAAGGATATCCGGGTTATTGACGAGCGCACGGGCGATCGCAACACGCTGCATCTGACCGCCGGAAAGCTGATTCGGCTTCTTATGCGCCTGTTCACCAAGACCTACTTTCTGTAAGGCTTCCAGGGCTCTCTGTGTGCGTTCAGCACGGGAGATGCCGGAGATCGTCAGCGCCAGTTCCACGTTTGCCAGGATCGTCTGATGCAAGATCAGGTTATAGCTCTGGAAAACAAATCCGATGGTGTGGTTACGGTAGGAATCCCAGTCCTTGTCCTTATACTCTTTTGTGGAGATGCCGTTGATGACAAGATCGCCGGAATCGTATCTGTCAAGACCGCCGATGATATTTAAAAGCGTCGTCTTTCCCGATCCGCTCGGACCGAGGATGGCAACGAATTCGTTATCGCGAAGGTTCAGTGATACATGATCCAGAGCTTTCTGGACAAGATCGCCGGTCCTGTATTCTTTTGATATATCTCTTATCTGAAGCATAGACTTTATTATACACAGAAATATGTGCAAAATACGGCAGAACGCCCGTTCAAAATAAAATGAGTTAGCCTGAACTCATTTTATACAATTAATTATAAATTTGAACCTTTAAAGAGTTCTTTTTCAACAGTTTCACCGTTCAACTCGTAGGAGACCTTTACACCGTTATTGGTTGTGATCTCTGCATTTTTTGCCCCGAGAAGCTTACGGAAATCGTGGTATTTGCGTTTCATTTCCGGTGTATAGTTTCCTGGATCGTCCGATGTAAGGAACACATCGCCGAACAAAGCATCGAGAACGACCAGATCGTCCTTCTGCTCAGTCGTCAGTTTCGTGTTTTCACTGCGCAGGAAGAATACATCCGGATCGGACAGATAAGCCCTGCGGTTCAGCTGACGGCGGGAAATGATATTGTGGATCGCGTTTCTTGTCGAAGTACGTTCACGATGAATGATGCGCATATAGGGAACATCATTCCAGTCAAGCGATACATCGCAGCTGATTCGGCAGTATTCGACAAGACCAAACGCAGGCATGACCGGCACGCCGCAACCGAGGATCGCCTTATCGCCGCAAAGCTCACGCAGGAATCGCGTCGCCCGGTACATTCTTCCGGCTCTTGTCTCCTTTTCGTTACCGAACGGCGCAGCGCCATAAAGGAAATCGAGTTTGACGAGATCGAATCCCCATTCATCGA
>JAUNQE010000058.1 GCA_030536365.1 Erysipelotrichaceae bacterium
CGATGGGACAAAATCATTTTGGAATGCGAGGGACATTTTCTTTTTGGAATCACAGGTGGCCGTCATCCGCAAACAAAATTCTTAGCGAAATGGTATAATTGAACCATGCTAGAAATCTATGAAACAAAGGAAAGGGTCACTGCCGATAATGATAAAGCCGCGGCGGAGACCAGAGTAAAACTGAAAGAAAATAAGACTTTTTTTGTGAATCTGATGGCTTCTCCGGGAGCCGGGAAGACGACTTTACTGAAACAGACGATCGCTGCCTTAAAGGATAAGTACCGTATCGGCGTCATGGAAGCGGATGTGGATTCCGCTGTTGACGCGGCCGAGATCGAGAAGACCGGCGTCCGTGTGATCCAGCTGCATTCCGGCGGCCTCTGCCATATGGATGCGGATATGACACAGCGCGGACTGGAGAAACTTGATATTGAAGGACTGGATCTTGTTTTCCTTGAAAATATCGGAAATCTTGTCTGCCCGGCTGAATTCGATGTCGGTGCCCAGATGAAGGCGATGATCCTGTCGGTCCCGGAAGGGGATGACAAACCCCTGAAGTATCCGCTGATGTTTCAGGTGAGCAACGTTGTGCTCGTCAATAAGATCGACGCGCTTCCGGTCTTTGATTTCGATAAGGAGCGTTTTGAGAAAAACGTGAAGACCCGCAATGAAAAAGCGCCGGTCATTTATCTGAGCGCTTTGACCGGTGAAAATGTCGGAGCCTGGACTTCCTATCTTGAGGAAGCGATCGAAAACTGGAGGAAGAACGCATGAAAGTGATCGAACTGCATCGTTCCGTTACGGAATCCAATGACCGTGACGCCGAGCTCCTGCGCAGGGAATTAAAAGAAAAAGGCGTCTTCTTCGTAAACCTGATGTCGGCTGCCGGAAGCGGCAAGACAACGCTTCTCGGCCGTACGATCACCGATCTGAAGGATGAATACAGGATCGCTGTGCTCGAAGCGGATATTGAAGCCAAAGTCGATGCCGAGAAGATCGAGGAACTCGGCGCCAGATCGATCCAGGTCCATACCGACGGCATGTGCCATATGGATGCCGGTATGACCCGCCAGGGTCTTGAGGAAATGGGACTTGAGGGGATCGACCTCGCTTTCCTGGAGAATATCGGCAACCTCATCTGCCCTGCGGAATTCGCGACCGGCGCAAGTAAAAATGTCATGATCCTCTCTGTTCCGGAAGGGGATGACAAACCCCTGAAATATCCATTGATGTTCGAGACCAGCGATGTCCTGCTCATCACCAAGATGGACACGCTCTCCTACTTCAACTTCGATGTCGAACGCTGTATCGAAAGAGTCCGCTACCTGAATCCGTCGATCAAGGTCTTCCCGGTATCCGCCAAGACCGGAGAAGGAATGGATGCGTGGGAAAACTGGCTCCGCGACGAGATCCGGGTCTGGAAAGAGTAAGTTATGCATGAGTTGAGTATCGTGACCCACGTCGCCAAGACGCTGGATGAGATCGCGGAAGAGAATAAGCTTACGAAGATCGGTTCGGTAACGCTGCAGATCGGCGAAGTATCCGGCATCATCACCGATTACTTCACAGACTGTTGGAATTATTTTAAGGTTAAGCATCCACTTCTCAAGGACGCGGAGCTGAAGCTGGAGATGATCGAAGCCGTTACCTTCTGCGAAGACTGCAAACAGGAATACAAAACGGTCGAATTCGGCAGGATCTGCCCGTACTGTCACAGTGAGCACACGTATCTCCTGCAGGGCAATGAATGCAACATCAAAGAGATCGAGGCAGAGAACGAATAAGCATTAAAAAAGTCAGCTTGCGCTGACTTTTAATCTGGTTATTTCTTTTTCGCGTTATTCAGCAGGATCCGGACACCGCGTGCCGCGATATTCGGCAGGATCGCTTTGAGCTTTCCGTTTTCTGCTGTGTACATGCGGGACGCAGCCGGAACATCTCTTGTCAGATGGATCGCGTCGAATTCGCAGCGGGTCGTGCACAGACCGCAGCCGATGCAACGGTTGACATCGACGTAGGAGGCGCCGCACTTCAGACAGCGGTTCGCTTCTGCGCGTACCTGTTCTTCCGTCAGGGCAAGACGCAGATCCTCGTAGGTATGAGCCGCATCACCCGGCTTGTAGCCCGGGACCTGACGCTGTGCGTTGTCGTAGGATTCCAGAGCGATATCGTCTCTGTCGAGTTCCTTGAACTGACGCAGATCACGTCCGATCGTTAAGCTCTGACCGTAGTGGACGAAACGGTTGATGGAGACGAATCCCTCTCTGCCTTCAGCGATTGCGTCGATCGCAAATCTGGCACCCTTGAAGACGTCGCCGCCGACAAAGATATCGGCTTCACCTGTCTGGCAGGTGAGCGGATCAGCAACGGCTGTACCGTTCGGACGGACTTCGACTTTCGTTCCCTTGAGCAGATCGCCCCAGACAGCAGCCTGGCCGATGGACATGAGGACATGGTCGCATTCGATCGTCTTGAGTTCGTTTTCGTCGTAGATCGGGTTGAACTTCTTGTTGGAATCGTAGACCTGGACACACTGTTTCATAACGATGCCCTTGATCTTTCCGTTTTCGACCAGGATCTCTTTCGGACCCCAGCAGTTCTTGATGGTAACGCCTTCGGCAGTCGCTTCAGCGATCTCATCCTTGGCGGCCGGCATTTCGTCCGGTCCTTCAAGACAGTGCATCTCAACGCCTGTTGCGCCGGCGCGGAGAGCGGTTCTGGCGACATCGATCGCGACGTTACCGCCGCCGATGACGACTGTCTTACCGTGCAGGATCGAATCACTGCAGGTCTTGTTTGCTTCTCTTAAGAAGTCGACACCGCTGACTGCGTATTCCTCATTCGGGATACCGGCTTTTCTGCCTGTCTGCATACCGATGGCGACATAGAATGCTTTGTAGCCTTCCTTACGGAGGTCTTCGATGGTGATGTCCTTACCGACTTCGACACCGCAGCGGATATCGGCACCCATCATGCGGATGACTTCGATCTCAGCGTCGATGACATCTTTTTCAAGACGGAAGTTCGGGATACCGTAGCGCAGCATGCCGCCGGGTCTTTCTTCCTTTTCGAAGACAGTGACCGGGTAGCCCTGCTTGCGCAGATAGTAAGCGGCGGAGAGACCTGCCGGACCGGCACCGATAACAGCGATCTTGTAGTCATCCCACTGTTCGCCGACATCGTTGTAGCATTCCGGAACGTAACGTGTTTCCGCGTTGAGTTCCTGCAGGGCGATGAACTTCTTGATCTCATCGATGGCGACCGGACGGTCGATCGTGCCTCTGGTGCAGCGCTCTTCACAGCGCTTGTTGCAGACCATACCGCAGACAGCCGGGAACGGGTTGTCCTGCTTGATGAGCTTCAGGGCATCGAGATATCTTCCTTCCG
Source organism: Erysipelotrichaceae bacterium (assembly GCA_030536365.1). Taxonomy (GTDB): domain Bacteria; phylum Bacillota_I; class Bacilli_A; order Erysipelotrichales; family Erysipelotrichaceae; genus RGIG5669. Next base: position 3,388 of record JAUNQE010000058.1, read on the forward strand.
CTGCCATGCGGATGTAACCCTGAACTGCCAGATGGGCAGGGCAGGCGGTCTTACACGGAGCGGTGCCGGTATCGTAGACATTGAGCTTCGCGTCTTCACGGAAGTTCTTGTTCCACTTATCCGGTCCCCATTTCTGGGCATCCGGAAGTTCCGTCTTCGGATAGACGACGCTGCTGCCGTCTTTCAGGCAGAGCTTCTGGCCGAGCTTGGCAGCACCGACCGGGCAGACTTCGACACACTTGCCGCAGGCGACACATTTTTCCTTATCGACATGGGCGCGGTATGCGGAAGCGGACATATTCGGGGTATTGAAGAGCTGGGATGTACGGATCGCGTTGCAGGTGCCCGGTGAGCAGTTGCAGATACCGACGATCTTGTCTTCACCGTCGAGGTTGGTGATCTGGTGAACGAAACCTTTCTTTTCGGAACGTTCCAGGATCTCCATGACTTCGTCGTAAGTGATGTAGTAAGCGTCCTTGTGAGTCTCGACGATGTATTCCGCCATGTCGCCGACCGCGAGACACATATAGCCTTCGATGTCACCGACACCTTCGCCGCGCATTGCCTGCTGTCTGCGGCAGGAACATACGTCGACACAGAATTTGTCGTACTTCTTCAGCCAGTGGGAAAGATGTTCCACGCTGACCGACTTGCTTTCATGCTCGATCGCTTTTTCGACCGGGATGACATGCATGCCCAGTCCGCCTCCTCCCGGAGGAACGAAGCGGGCAACTTTGCCGACCGGCACACTGGACTGATAGTTGAAGAACGTAGCGACTTCCGGGTGATCCTTCAGCAGCTTGGAATTCATCATCATGTACTCGCCGGAACCGACGACCCATTTCGGGATGAAGTACTGACGGCGGTGTTCCGGGTTCTCACGGTCAAATTCCATCAGACCGATCTCGCAGATCTCAAATGCCATCTTTTCGGCTTCTTCCGGGGTCATGTGGTTTCTTTCAGCCATCTGTTCCGGAAGCAGTTTAACGACTCTCTTTTTCTTGAATGACAGCATGAAACGGACCTGTTCCTTGGTGAGCAGGCGGTCCAGCAGCCAGAAGTCCGGAGAGTGCACATCAACATCCTTGGCGCTGTGTACCTGGATGTCATCCGTGATCAGGTTAGCCAGTTCTTTGACTAATTGTTCTTTTTCAGGATCCGTGCAGACGTAGTCTTCATTGAAAAAATCCTGTTCATTGAACATGTAGTTCTTTAGATTCTCTGGGATCATAGTATCCTCCATATTTCTCCATTCTTATTTTATTACAATACTTGAGATATTTTTAACAAAAAGGGAAAATTTGAGTAAATAAATCGTATATTTCATGCCCGGGTCCCGGGATCGTCCGCGTTTCAACTGTGATTATCAGGAGATTTAGATTAGAATATAGTTGCTGAGTTTTGCAACGCAGTTTCCCTGCTGCGCAGGCAGCCGGGAATGAGGAGTAACAAATATATGACAATTAAAGAAATGGAGATCCTGCAGACAGCGCGCATCACCAAAGTCGGCGGTGACGGAGCTCTTCGTCAGCATTTCCTGGATATGGGCGTGATCCCCGGGGCAGAGGTCACGGTGATCAAATATGCCCCGCTGGGCGATCCGATCGAACTGATGATCCACGGCTACGAACTGACGCTGCGTCTTGAGGATGCGGCCCGGATCGAAGTGGAGCCTTTGAACGTGACCGCGCAGACAAAGGACCACCCGCATAAAAAGACAAAGATCAGCCATCCCGGTCTCGGGGAAGGCGGTAAATACCACAGTAAAAGCGATGTTGAAGTCTACGCAAAAGACGCGCAGCTTCTTTTCGGGCTGGTCGGAAACCAGAATTCCGGCAAAACGACGCTTTTTAACCGGCTCACCGGTTCCAATCAGCACGTCGGCAACTTCCCGGGTGTGACCGTCGACAGAAAAGACGGAAAGATCCAGGGACATCCGAACGTCATCGTGACCGATCTTCCCGGCATTTATTCGATGTCTCCCTACAGCAGTGAGGAGATCGTCTCCCGTAATTTCGTACTGGAGGAAAAACCGCAGGCGATCATCAATATCGTCGACGCCACCAATATCGAACGGAACCTGTATCTGACGATCCAGCTTCTGGAGATGGATATCCCGGTCGTCGTCGCTCTGAACATGATGGATGAGATGACAGCCAACGGCGGCAGCATCGATGTCAACCATATGGAGGCGCTGCTCGGGACGCCGGTCGTCGCGATCTCGGCTGCCAAGAATGAGGGCATCGAGGAACTGATCGACCACGCGATCCATATAGCGCGCTATCAGGAAAAACCGGTCCGTCAGGATTTCTGCAGTGAGGATGAGCACGGCGGTGCCGTTCACCGCTGTCTGCACGCGATCGCGCATCTGATCCAGGACCATGCGCAGCGTGTCGGTCTGCCTCTGCGCTTCGCGGCCACAAAGATCATCGAGGGCGATCCTCTGGTCGCCGAACAGCTGCAGCTGGATGAAAACGAAAAGAAAACGATACGTCACATCATCCTGCAGATGGAGAACGAAAGGGGACTCGACCGCAGCGCGGCGATCGCCGATATGCGTTTCGCCTTCATTCAGAAAGTCTGCGAGCAGACAGTCATCAAGCCGGTGGAAAGCAGGGAACGCCTGCGCAGCGAAAAGATCGACCGCTTCCTGACCGGAAAATACACCGCGATCCCGGCTTTCATCGGGATCATGGGTCTTGTCTTTTTCCTGACGTTCAATGTGATCGGCGCCTGGCTGCAGGGACTTCTTGAGTCGCTGATCGCGTATCTGAGCGTGCTCGCGGATGCCGCGCTGACGGCAGCCGGCGTCAATGAGGTGATCCACGGTCTGATCATCAACGGTATCTTTGCCGGTGTCGGCAGTGTCCTCAGTTTCCTGCCGATCATCGTTACCTTATTCTTCTTTTTATCGATCCTGGAAGACAGCGGCTATATCGCCCGTGTTGCCTTCTTTATGGATAAGCTTCTGCGCAAGATCGGTTTGTCCGGACGCAGTATCGTTCCGATGCTGGTGGGATTCGGCTGCACCGTTCCGGCCGTCATGGCGACCCGCACCCTGCCGAGTGAAAGAGACCGCCGTATGACGATCCTTTTGACACCGTTCATGAGCTGCAGTGCCAAAGTGCCGATCTATACCTTCTTTATCGCTGCCTTCTTCCCCAAGAACGGCTGGCTGATCCTCGTCGGCCTGTATCTATTAGGCATCATCACCGCGATATTGATCGCGTATGTGTTCAAGGGAACGCTGTTCCGCGGCGAGGCCGCTCCCTTTGTCATGGAGCTCCCCAACTACCGCATGCCTTCCGCGCAGAACGTTATCCGTCTGCTCTGGGAAAAGGCGAAAGACTTCCTGCAGCGCGCTTTCTCGGTCATCATGATCGCGACGATCGTGATCTGGTTCCTGCAGAGCTTTGACCTCCGCTTCAATCTGATCAGTGATTCCCGCACCAGCATCCTGTCGGTCATCTCCGGCTTCCTGGTGCCGCTCATGCGTCCGATCGGACTGGGCGACTGGCGTATCTGCACTTCCTTAGTCAGCGGCTTTATGGCGAAGGAAAGCGTTGTCGCGACAATGCAGGTCCTCTTCGGTCAGAGTATCACCAGTGTTTTAAGTACGTTATCCGCAGCGTCGCTGCTCGTCTTTACACTGCTTTACACACCGTGCGTAGCGGCAGTCGCTGCTGTCCGTAGGGAAATGGGCAGAAAGTGGGCCTGGGGCGTTGTGCTCTGGCAGTGCGCCGTTGCCTGGATCATCACTTTCCTTGTACGGCTGGTCCTGATCCTTCTGGGGGTGGGCGCATGAATCTGGTCGATATCCTGCTGACACTGCTTCTGATCGCAGCTGTCTTTACGGCACTTGACCATATCCGCAATGTTCATAAGGCCGGAAAAAGCACCTGCGGCGGAAGCTGCAGCGGCTGTCCGCTTTCCTGCTCGGAAAGACGCCCGGTAACGGCAAAACGATGAAAAAGCCGCTATTCCTGCTCACTGTTATTCTGCTTCTGCTTGCGGGCTGTTCGACAAAGACAGAACCTTCCTTTCAGACCATCACCGCCAGTGAAGCAGCGGAAATGATGGAGAAAGAAGAAGGATATATCATAGTCGACGTACGCACACAAGAGGAATACAGCGAAGGCCATATCCCGGGAGCGGTCTGCATCCCCAACGAAACGATCAGACAAAAGATGCCGGAGGAGCTTCCGGACAAGGAACAGACCATTCTCGTCTACTGCCGCAGCGGCCGGCGCAGCCAGCAGGCTGCCGGGAAACTCGCGGCGCTCGGCTATACGCATATCTACGATTTCGGCGGTATCCAGAACTGGGAAGGAGAGATAACGATGGAACCTTTTACCTATTCACAGCAGCGTCCGCAACTGATCATCGAAGCCAACGACAGGCAGATGAACGTATCTCTTTACGGAAATTCCTCCGCGGAGGCACTGATCGAAAAACTCGATAAAGAGGGGCCGGTAACGCTTGAACTCCATGATTTCGGGAATTTTGAAAAAGTCGGCGACCTGCCCTGGGAACTGCCGAGGAATGACGAAGAGATCACCACCAAGCCCGGAGATCTGCTCCTTTTTGAAGGAAACAAGATCACGATCTATTACGATACAAATACCTGGAGCTTCACCCCGCTGGGAAAGATCGTCGGCTATACCCGTCAGGAACTCCTGGATATCCTGGGAGAAGGGGATGTGGCCGTCATCCTCATGCTGGACTGGCTCGATTACTGATCACGATAAACACTCGAAAAGCCTGTTTCCGACAGGCTTTTTTGCTGTCAGTTGGGACAGAGCTTTCTGCTCGTATTCTGATGCGCAATACGATAGAATGTTAGCTAACGAGGTAAGTATATGAAAACACTGTATATATCCTGTGATATGGGCGTAGCCGGCGACATGTTGAGTGCTGCTTTGTTTGAACTGTTTGACGACAGGGAGGCGCTCTTACGCGAGCTGAACGGTCTGCAGATCCCGCATATCCGTTATGAGGCGGAGACCGTAAATAAATGCGGTGTCAGCGGCACCCAGATGCATGTCTATGTCGACGATACGGAAGAAGACGAAGAGATGCATGAACATCACCATCATGAGGAGGAACACCACCACCATGACGGTCACCGCCACAGCCACAACGGAATGCACGGGATCACACATATCGTAAAGGATCATATCTGTGCAAACGATAAAGTCAAAAACGACGTCATGAACGTCTATCAGATCATTGCCGAAGCGGAAAGCCGTGTTCATGGCGTAGAGGTCAGCGATATCCATTTCCACGAAGTCGGGACCGCCGATGCCATCGCCGACATCACCGCTGTCTGCTATATGCTGGAGAAACTGCAGGTCGAAGAGATCATCGCTTCCCCGATCCATGTCGGTCAGGGAACGGTCAAATGCGCTCACGGGATCCTGCCGGTACCGGCTCCGGCCACCGCCCAGATCCTGAAGGGAGTCCCGATCTATTCCAAGGAGAACATCGTCGGCGAATTATGCACACCGACCGGCGCGGCGCTTCTCAAATATTTCGTGAAGTCCTTCAAGGCAATGCCGCCGATGACGGTCGAAAAGATCGGTCAGGGCATGGGCAAGAAGGATTTCACCCAGATCAACTGTCTGCGTGTTTTCTTAGGCACTTCTCCGGATCTCGAAGACCAGGTCGTTGAGCTTTCCTGCAATGTCGATGATATGACCGGAGAAGAGATCGGCTATGCCCTGAACAAGCTGATGGAGAATGGCGCTTTAGATGCCTTCACTGTTCCGATCGGAATGAAGAAGGGACGTCCGGGAATCATGATCCACGCGATCTGCCGCGAAAACAACAAGCTGCAGATCCTGCAGACGCTGTTTAAAAATACTTCTACCATCGGTGTCCGTGAGACAGTCAAGAACCGCTATGTCCTGGACCGTGTCCTTGAGAAAAAGGAAACGGAATTCGGAGAGGTCCGCTATAAAAGAAGCTTCGGCTACGGTACGGAGAGAATAAAGTACGAATACGATGATCTTTCCGCGATCGCCGCAAAGACCGGTCTCTCGCTCCGCGAGATCCTCTCCAAGATCGGAAAAGAATAAAGACTCTAAAAATGAAATTCACTGCCTTTACCGGCAGTGAATTTTTTCTATTATGAAATCAGGAAGATCTGAACCTGATCATAGTAGAACTTAGCA
>JAUNQE010000102.1 GCA_030536365.1 Erysipelotrichaceae bacterium
CCCATATCCTGCATGATGACATCTTTTAAGATGCCGCTGGTCAGGATGTACGGGAAGACTGTGCCAAGCTGTTCTGCGGAACGGGAGTTGATCGTCGTTCCTCCGTCTTCCGAAGCATAGACAGCAACAGTCGCTTCCGCTTTGTAAGCAGAGACATAGGTGCTGTTGGTGCGGAAGAAACTGATGCCGCCCAGTAAAAGCGTCAATACCAAAACCAGGACCCACAGCTTTTTCAGGGAGTGTAGGAACGCATCGACTAATGCGGTAATATCCAGTTTTTCAAGTTCGGTATTGGTATCTGCCATCTTATTCCTTTGTTTCCGTATTCTCTAAAGTCTCTTTGACTGACTGTTTCTTTGTCGCGCTGGCGGTCGGGTCATTGCGTTCGGCATAGTGGCCATAGGCGCCGTAGTTGCCGTACGCACCGTATTTTCCATACTTTCCGTATTTCCCGTACTTACCGTAGTTGCCGTAGTAATTGCCGATGATCTTTCTGCCGAAGCCCGGCAGTGTACGCACACCATTGAGGATGCAGCCGGACATATGGCATCTGTATTTCTTCAGTTCATCGATCGCGTCGTTGATATCTTCCGCCAGAGTGCGGTTATACTGGACGACCAGAACGGCGATATCGGCGAGATTGGCGACGGTTTCCGCGTCCGCCATCAGTGACATCGGCGGTGTATCCAGGATGATGATATCCACGGTATTGCGCAGGCTGCTGATCAGACGGGCGAAGTTGCCGTCTTTAAGATATTCGGTCGATTCCCTGCTTCCCTTTCCGCTCAGTAAGAGAGGAAGCTTGCTTTTGGGATCGTAGTAGATCACGTCTTTCCCGAAACGGGCTTTTCCGTCCAGAAGCTCTGTCAAAGATGTTCCCGGCTTCACGTCGATCCCGAAGACTTTTGCCTGGGAGGGGCGGCGCAGGTCGCAGTCGACCAGCAGAACTTCCTTCCCCTGTTGTTTCATCGCCAGAGCCAGGTTGGCGGCAACTGTGGATTTCCCTTCATGTTCGGCAACACTGCTGATCATGATGACTTTCGCGTTATGACGTTCGGCGGATTTAAGCACCGCCGCGGCGATCTTTTTGAACTGTTCAACGAAGGAGAAGCTTGCCGTAACATCATTAAGCAAGATATTCTTCTTCCCGATGTCTTTTCTTGTCTTATAGAGACGTTCGTAATCAATAGCGCCTAAAGACGTTGCGTCGAGCTTTTCACGGAGATCCTTCTCCGACTTGATCGTATCGTGACGGTAGGACAGATAGGCAAATGCTGCCGTCAGCGCCAGGAAAGCCAGAACGAACGCGCGCTTCGCCATTCCCATCGCCGAGTGACCGGAAACGGTCCGGGTCGGGATCTGCGGCTGTGCCAGTACTTCCATGATCATCGAGGTATTGAAATAGCGGATCAGGTCCGGATAAAGCTTCATGATCGAGCGGATGATGCGGAAGGTCTTTTCCGGGGAATTGCTGGTGACGGTAAGTGTCAGGAGGTTCGTATCCCCGATGACTTTCGCGGTCGCGGTCGCATCAAAGGTCTCAAGTCCGACATCCTCGCAGACCATCTTCTTCATGATCTCGCTGTTGAGGACGTTGGTGAAACTTGTGGCGACGTTGCGGGTCGAGGAAAGACTGGCGACCGAAGTGTTGCCGCTGTAGATACGTTTGGACATGACCGCCAGAGTCACATTTGAAGTATAGGATGTCGTGGCACGGGCGCTGAAAAGCATCATGGCGATCATCGCCACGGCTAAAGAGCCCAGGACGATCGCCCAGAGACTTTTTACTACATCCGTCAGCATGCTGAAGGGCTCGATACTATCGAACAGTTCCTTACTGTTGTTTCTCTTCTCGCTCATCAGTAGTCCTCCGTAACGATCACGAGCATCTTCGTCTCGGTCGTGATGTTTCGCTCAAGCGGTAAAGAAAAGACCGCTGTATATACTCCCGGTTCTTCGTAATTCACAAGATCCTCATCGATCGCGATATAAGCAGGATCGATCTTGGTTTCCTCAAAAGTAAGCTGTTTGTTCCCCTGCCAGATACCGTTCAGATAAGAAGAAAGGTCCGGCTTCTGTCCTGGAGGAACATACAGGATATATTCAGTTAAAGCAGGATGCATGCGGTTATATTCCGCGGAACCATAAACATCCAGCGTAAGTTCGAGTTTTGAGATGTCACCGAAATCATTCGTTACTTCAAGATCGACGGTGCATTCCTTTCCGGAATCATCAAAAGTCGTCATGAGTTTGATTTTATTGGAAATGTCTCCGCTAAGAACATCTTCCGCCTGCAGGAAGGAATAATCATAATTACTTCCGGAACGCAGGACTAAGGGTTCATCCGAACGGAAACGCGGAGAATAATAATCCGAATAGGTAACTTTACGGCTATAGGAACCGATATTGTTGTGAGAATCAAAAGCCGCGTAATCGACACGCGTCACACCGTCTTCGATGAAATTGGATCTTGCGGCAACGACGATCGTGCCGGTCACATCACCGTCACGATCATCCGTCGCAGATAAACCTCTCAGCAGTTCCGCATCATTATCTTTCACACTTAACGTCAGCTCATCGCTGTTGCTGCTGATGACCGGCGGGGTAGTATCTCTGTCACGATAGGAAAAGAATCGGTCTACACCAAAGACCGCAGATGTGATCAGAAACAGGACCAGCAGTGCGATACGAAGAATCCGCATAAAAACTCCTTTCGTGAAAAGTCTTTATAATTATA
>JAUNQE010000059.1 GCA_030536365.1 Erysipelotrichaceae bacterium
GTGTGCTTTCATCTCGGCAATTAAATAACCGAGGATTCCCGCTTAGTTTCCTAAAGGGAATTCCGGAAGGGCTATTCCGGGATATCGTCATCCATCGGCGGCAGACTGAAGGATCCGGTGATATCCGAAAGATCACGCTGATTCGAGCTGTGCGCGCCTTCGATCTTATAGCGCAGCTCCTGCATATGGCGGTCCAGCTCGTTGCTCATGACGGCGCAGCGGCGCAGTTCCTTATAGACCTCTTCCTGCATGCTTTCGTCCATATCCTTTTTATAACGCATCTTATGTTCGAGATTCGCCCAGAATTCCATGGCGATCGTGCGGAACTGGACTTCGACTTTGACGTACTTCTTGCCGGAAGGCAGATGGATCGCGACCCGCAGCAAAAGATGCAGGCTGCGGTAGCCGTTCTCTTTCGGGAACATGATGTAATCCTTTTTGCCGTCGACGATGATACCGCCCTGGGCCATCAGACCTTCCGCGACCCGGTAGACATCGTCCACAAAGGAACAGACGACGCGGATCCCGGCGACGTCATAAAGATTCTCCTCGATCGCCTCGATCGTTATCGGCAGGTTGTAGCGTTTCAGCTTTTCATAAATGCTGTCCGGTCTTTTCAGACGTGTCTGAATGTCATTGATCGGGTTCTGTTCGCCGTATTGTGAAAAATATTCATTAAGGATGTCCAGCTTGGATTTGACTTCCAGCAGGGCGCAGCTGTAGGCGTTCATCAGCTCCCCGGCTTCGACGAGTTCCTGGCGTAACCTCTGATATTCCTGATTATTGCGGAGCTCGGCATGTGTAAAACCATAGTTCGGCATGTTTATAGTGTCTCCTGTGTATTGCTTCATCTCTATTATAGTCCCTTGGCATCCCCCGCGGGTGCTTTCAGGAGAAAGCCGTCCCTCTTTCTGATCAACTTTACTAATTTGCGTATTCCGTCACAAAGCGAACATTCTGCAGAAGGTATAATGAATGAAAGAGGAAAAGAATATGGAGAATAAACTGAAACTTGGATTCGGACTGATGCGTTTACCTAAACTGGAAGACGGGACCATCGACGTTGAACAGGTCAAGGTCATGGTCGACCGCTTTATCGAAGCCGGCGGCACTTATTTCGATACCGCCTATATGTACCCCGACAGCGAGGAAGCGATGAAGAAGGCGCTGATCGAGCGTTATCCCCGCGAGACCTATACTGTTGCCAGCAAGCTGATGTGCTCGCCGGACATCAACAGCGAGGAAGCAGCCAAGAAGGAGATCGAGATCAGCCTGGAGCGCAGCGGCGCCGGTTATTTCGATTACTATCTGCTGCACGCGCTGCAGCGCAGCAACATTCAGAAATACGATGATTACCATCTCTGGGATTTCGTGAAGGAACTCAAGGCAAAGGGCCTGATCCGTCATTACGGCTTCTCCTTCCATGCCGATCCCCAGCTTCTTGAGGAACTGCTGCAGAAACATCCGGATGTGGAATTCGTCCAGCTGCAGATCAACTATGCCGACTGGGAGAACCCGGGCGTCAATTCCCGCCTGAATTATGAGATCTGCCAGAAATACGGAAAACCGGTCGTCGTCATGGAGCCGGTCAAGGGCGGCATCCTTGCCGATCCGATCCCGACCGTCAAGGCGATCTTCGACAGAGAGAACAACGGAATGTCCTATTCCTCCTGGGCTGTACGTTTTGTCGCCAGCAAGCCTAATCTCCTGGCGGTATTAAGCGGCATGAGCAGCATTGCCCAGATGGAGGACAACCTCAGTTATATGAAGGACTTCAAACCGCTTGATGAACACGAGAAGGAAGTCATCCGTGAAGTACAGGCAGCCATCGACGCGGATCAGTCGATCCCCTGCACCGCCTGCCATTACTGCACAAAGGGCTGCCCGATGAACATCCCGATCCCGGAGATCTTCGCCGTAGAGAACCGCAAGAAAGGTTCCCCGGCATTCCGGACAAAGAGAGAATACACGATCGTCACCCAGGACAGAGGCCAGGCCAGCGACTGTATCCAATGCGGCCAGTGCGAAAGCGTCTGTCCGCAGCATCTGCCGATCATTGAATTATTACAGAAGTGTAAAGAAATCGAGTCGTACTGATCAGTACGACTCTTTTTTGTTTATTTGAGTTTCCGGAACATGAACGCCCGCGCCAGATCGATGCCGATACTGTTCCCCTTTTTGCTGAAGCGCATACAGCCAAAACCGAGGATCGAGAGAGGTTTTCCGTATTTATCTGCTCTATACTGCATAACTCTGCTCCGTTCTTATATTTGCACTTTCATACTATCAGTAAGTACAGGTTTTGCCTATTCTCCGATCTGCAATAACCAGAAAGACATAGGTGTCATTCCTTCGTCCGGCGGACAAACATCACAATGATCAGGCTGATAAGGAACGGGAAGAAGTAGTTCGCCAGTCTGTATACCAGAAGCAGACCGGCAACATTCTCGTTGCCGATCACCGGTCCGTAGAACAGAAGGAACGCGAATTCGATCGGTCCCATACCGGAGACGTTCGGCAGCGAGCCGGAAAGCGCCAGGATCAGCGCCATATACAGCATCGCGTCCGGAAAAGAAACAGAGTAGCCGAGCTTCCTGCAGATCAGAGCCGGAAGCAGACAGAGAGTCAGGAATTTCAGGACATCCACAAGCAGGATCTGTATATCCGTTTTCAGATCCTTCAGATCATAGCTGACCTCTTCCTGCAGAAGATCGAGATTCTTTAAAAGTGAGTCTCTTTGTTTCCCGTAACGATCCGGCATCTTGCAGATCAGCTTATGCGCGAACGCATTCAGTCTTTTATTCAATGCGGCAGCGCACATCAGAACGCAGATCAGGATGCCGGTCCCGAAACCATAGATCATATAAGGATAATAGGTGCTGAGATCCGGTCTGCCGGCAAAGACCGCAAAAAGCGAGAATCCGGCTGCCAGCAGGATCACCGAGAACTTATGAAGCACATAGCTGAACAGGAAAGTGCCGGCCGCGTTGCCGGCATCAATCCCCTGTTTATACAGATAAAAAGTCTGCAGCGGAACCGCGCCAACGCCGGCTGTCGTCACGTTGGCGAACATCCCCAGCATTGAAAGGGTGAAGCCCTGTTTCAGAGAGATCTTATTGCGGTGCAGGAATGCCAGACAGTAAGCGAAACCTTCCAGAAGGTAATACACCATGCCCAGCGCAAGCAGGCCGAGAAGAAAAGGCAGCGGCAGAAGCCGCAGAACATCTTTGATCGCCGGAAGGTTCCTTCCGAATACAAAATAGACGATCAGGATCAGCACTGCGATCCTGAGGATCTGAAAGAGTGTTTTTTGTTTCATCAGTCCATTCTAGATGAAATCATCTCAGTTTTCCACCTTTTCCGCATTTTCCGCGAAACGCTTATAAACAAACAATGCCGGACCATGTCCGGCATTGCGTTTTATTCTCAGAAATTATTTATGGTGGAACAGAACAATGAAGTCCTTTTCTCCCTTATTCAGTAAGGCAACGATCGAAGCGGCGGTCTCGTGCGGTTCGCCGAAGATCGCGTAGCCCTGTTTCGCGAAGTACGCTACACCGGCTTCAAAATCATTCACGTTCGCCCGCATTCCCAGATATCCTTCGGAAAAGGAGTCGGACGGGAAATGGGAACAGACAAGATCGATACGCCGGCCGTTCTCGTTTTCCAGGACCGCATAATCCAGGAATTCGATCTCCGGACGGTGTCTGACCGTAAAGTCGAAATACTGCGAGAAGCGTTCGATCTCCGCCTCGACATCATTGGTGTAGAAGACCGGATAATAATCTGTAACTTTCATCGTGTTTCTCCTTTATATTTCCGGTCCGGCGCATTTGCCGGTCCTCAATTCCTATTATCGCTTAAGATCTTCGGCAATGCCAGAATGAGCCACAAAGTAAGGACGATGCCTTTGATCGTCGCTGTGATCGAGCAGGCCCACCAGACGCCGTTGATGCCGATCCGTTTGGAAAGCAGCGCCGCGATCGGGATACGGGAGGCGGTAAAACTGATGCCGACCAGCGAAGGCGGCAGGGTATGTCCGAGACCGTTGAAGACACCGGCGGAAGCCATCTCGATCAGACAGAAGATCTCGGAATAGCTCTGGATACGCAGATAATTCGCGCCCTCGGCAATGACCGCCGGGTCATTGATGAACCAGGAAATGATCGTCCGGGAACATGTCAGAAGCAGCACTGTGCAGAATGCGCCCCACAACATTGAGATCGTCTCGACCGTACGCATTCCCTTACGCACCCTGTCATATTGTCTGGCCCCGTAGTTCTGGGCCGTAAAGGCATTGCCGGCACTGGAGAAGCCTTCCGCCATCATCCAGGCAACAGATTCGATCTGAACCCCGATCTTCTGCGCGGCGATCGCCGCATCTCCGAAAGCTGACACCTGACGGGACAGAAACATGGAGATCACGGAGAAGGTCACCGATTCCATACCTGTTGGCAGACCGATGCGGGTGATCGTCCCGTACATCTTTAAAGGATGGCGGTCCAGCAGACGGATGTTCTGAAAGAAGGGGACGCGGAAGAAATTCCGCGCGTGCAGAGCGGAGGCCAGACCCTGGGCGATGATCGTTCCCAGCGCCGCGCCGAAGACACCCATGCCTTTCAGCGGTCCGAAACCGAAGATCAGCAGCGGGTCAAGGATGATATTGGTGATCAGCGCGCAGACATTGATGCGGAACGGTGTTTTGGAGTCGCCGCGGGCGGTGTTGATACCGGAAGACATCATATTCCAGAACTGGAAGATGCCGAACATGCTGGTGACGAAAAGATAGCTCTGCGCGTCCGCGACCATCGAGGCCGTCTGCAGACGGAAGAAGCCGATCAGCTGTCTGGTGAACAGGACGCCGACCAGCGAGAACAGCAGACCCTCAAGCAGCGTGATCCGGTAACCGGCGGATGCGTAGTCCCGCGCTTCCTTATCCTTTCCGGCGCCAAGCAGCTGTCCGACCTTGATCTGGGTGCCGATCTGATTGACCAGCGCGAACCCGGAAGACAGCCACAGGAACATGCCGGCCAGGCCGGCTGCCGAAACGGAATTGGCGGAAAGCCTGCCCAGCCAGATCATATCGGTCAGGTTATAGGCCATATTCATAATGCCGGTCGCCATGATCGGACCGGCAAGTCTCGCCAGAGAACTGAGGATAGGACCGTTAAGAAGGTCTACTTCACGCTTTTTCATATTGGGATGATTATAGCATTCCCGCTCCTTCTCTCACAATAAAATGATCCGTCCTTCCCAAAATTCCCCAAAGAAAGTTCTGTTTTTCTTCAGTTTGAGTTCAGTTTGACTTCACACAGGCTTTTTAAGATGTAGTCACAAAGGAGGTAAACCCTATGGGCACATTCAGAAGACGTGAAAAGAAATTCCTGCTGGATCAGGCGCAGTACCAGCATTTTCTCGAACAGGCATCCCCTTTCCTCAAGAGAGCTGACTACTTCGAATCCGTGATCCAGTCCGTCTACTACGACACACAGACAGACGCGCTGATCCGCCGGTCCATCGAGCGACCTCTTTATAAGGAAAAGCTGAGGGTCCGCAAATATCTCGGGACCGAGAACGACCCTCTGGTCTATATCGAACTGAAGAAGAAGTTCGAAGGCATCGGCTACAAGCGCCGCGCCCTGGCGGACTGGAACGAACTGAACGAGAAAGGACTCAGCGGCTGTTCCTACAGCTGCGAACAGATCGGTAAGGAGATCCGCCAGTTCGCCAAAGTCTATCCGGACCTGCATCCGCGGATGCGGATCAAGACGACCCGTCATTCCTATGTGGATAAGGAAGATCCCGATATCCGCATCACCTTCGACTTTAACGTCACCTATTCCGACGAGGATCTAAACATCCTCGAATTCAACGAAGGAAAGGAACTTCTGCCGGAAGGCACTGTGATCCTGGAAGTCAAAGTCCCGGAAAACCTGCCTCTGCGCTACACAAAGATCCTGACCGGTGAAAAGATCTACCGCCGGCCCTTCTCCAAATACGGCACCGCCTATCTGAAGGAGCTCGGCATGAAAGGAGCAGCAATATGAACTTATTCGGAAGCATCTTCTCGACATCCACGACTGTTACGGAATTCCTGATCGCGCTCGTCGCCTCCATGGCTATGGGCCTGATCATCTCCTTCTTCTATATGTATAAAAACCAGCATTCCAAATCCTTCGCGACCGCGCTCGTGATCATGCCGGCCGCGGTAACGATGGTCATCATGCTGGTGAACGGAAATATCGGCGCCGGGCTCGGCGTTGCCGGATCCTTCTCCTTGATGAAGTTCCGCAGCGCCCAGGCGAACGCGAAAGACCTGATCTGTGTATTCCTCTGTGTCGCTGTCGGCTTATGCTGCGGCATGGGCTACATCGTGATCGCCGCGGTCTTCCTCTTCCTGGTCCTGCTCGTCAGCTTCGTTCTGGCTGCCGTCAACTTCGGTGAAGACAAGAACGAACGCATCCTGCGGGTGACCGTTCCGGAAGATCTCAACTACAGCGAGGAATTCGCAGACGTATTCGAAAAATACACATCCCGGAACGAAATGATCTCGATCAAGACTTCCAACCTCGGCAGTCTCTACAAATGCGAATACGCCGTTACCTTAAAGGATCCGGCGGATCCGAAATCCTTCCTGGATGAACTCCGCACCAGAAACGGCAACCTCGAAGTTGCCCTGGGCAAATACGCCAAAGCAAAGGAGGCATTGTAATATGAAGAAACTCTTAGCTCTTACCTTATCGCTCCTGCTCCTTACCGGTCTTTCCGGCTGCAGTACCGCGATCGATGATAAATCCACTTCCACACCTTCCGCGACAGCGGACAGCTCTCTGGTGATCGACGGCAGCACCGACATCGAGCTCGGTGATGAGGATATGTATATCACCAATGCCGGGACCTACACCCTGAGCGGTGAGCTCAAGGGTTCGGTCATCGTCGATGTCTCGGAAAAGAAGACTGTAAACCTCATTCTTGATAACGTCACCATCGATTCCGGCGACTTCGCGGCGATCTATGTCATTGAAGCCGAGGAAGTCGTCATCACACTGGCGGACGGCTCTGTCAACACGCTTTCCGACAGCGGTGAAACCTACACCCTGATCGATGAAAACGACGTAGACGCCCTGATCTACTCCAAGGCTGACCTGTCATTCGAAGGAAACGGCACTCTGGTCCTCAATGCCGGCTACAAGCACGGCATCGTCTCCAAGGACGATCTGATCCTGAATGGAGGTACTTACGAGATCACCGCAGCCAATCACGCGATCGAAGGCAAGGACTGTGTCGAGATCTACGACGGTTCCTACACCCTTACCTCCGGTACAGACGCAATCTCTTCCGACAACGAGGAAGACGCCGACAGAGGCTACGTCCTGATCCACAACGGCAGCTTTAAGATCAATTCTGCCAGCGACGGCATCTATGCCTTCAACTATCTGACGATCGAAGACGGTGAATTTGAGCTTACCACCACCGGCAAAGCAATCAAATCAGACACGCAGATCACACTGAATAACGGAACTTATACGATCGACTCCGCAGACGACGGTATCCATACCGATGGCAGCATCACGATCGAAGACGGCAGCTACACGATCGATTCGGACGATGACGCGATCCATGCCGACTACATGCTGACGATCAACGGCGGTACCTTCAATATCAATGCCCACGAAGGTCTTGAAGCAACTGTCGTCACTGTCAACGGCGGCGATATCAACATCAACGCCAGCGATGACGGGATCAACGCCGGCGCCAAAGTCAGCGGCGTAACACCGCTCGTTGAGATCAATGACGGAAATCTGACCATCAACATGGGTCAGGGCGACACGGACGCAATCGACTCCAACGGCAACCTGATCATCAACGGCGGTACGATCACCATCACTGCACAATCCGGTTTTGACTTCGACGGCACCGGCGAACTCAACGGCGGTACCGTAACTGTCAACGGCACACAGATCACTTCCCTCACCAATCAGATGATGGGTGGCATGGGAGGCATGGGCACAATGCCGGGGGGAATGTCTGGCAATACAGGCATGACGCCCGGCTCCATGCCGCAGGGCGGTGCTTCCGGCGAGCAGGGACAGATTCCTTCCGGACAGCAGGGAGGCCAGCGTCCTGACGGGTACGGCGGTTTTCCGGGACAGGGCGGCTGGCATTAAGACCCGGTTCTGCCCCGTCTCCGGTAAACAACCCGAAAATACATACAGCATCCGAAACGGATGCTGTTTTTGTTGATTGTGTTTCTTATTCCTGCCCGCTCCTTTGACTCCTTGCGTAAAGAAGGATGCGCGATGGCTTGCTACAGGTCAAATACAATAGTTCTCTTTGATCAGATCGCTCTCGTCCTCGTTGCCGACGGTTCCTTTCCCGATCATGACAAAACCGATAAGATCGTCATCGTTGTACACCGCCAGAGGCAAGGCGTTATTTCCTTCGTTTCTCGTAGCATATGCTTCCGCCAGACTCTGTATGTTTTCGGCAACAAAATCCTTTTGTTCCTCAAAAGGCTCCAGCATACATACCTTCCAAATGCTTTTGTTAGTGATCTCTTCAAATCTGATCATTCATGATCTCCTTGTTGTTAGCGCCGTTTATAAGCATTGAACTGCTTGCAGGGGAAGAGTGTTTCGTCGCTTATCGCTCCAGCCATACCCTTCCAAACGCAGAATAGAGTTATTTTGTGATTTAATCAATAGCCGGCTGCAGTTTTGATCGGAATTGCTGGCAAGTTTTTATTCTGCACAGCTTTTATAACTTTTGTACTAAAAGAAAAGAACTCGGTGCCCCTTTGTTTATTGGGGTTTCCGAGCTCCTTTGAATCATTTCCGCTGTGCTCGTGGACTCCTATTTATCCTTTTCCTGTAAAGTCCTTTTGCCTCATGCAGCTGCGGGGATATGTATTCATCCATACCAATCAGCATTCATTCCTATTCATCCGATACGGATCTCCAGATGCATAATTCAGATATCCATGCCCGATATGTACATATGTACTGATGAGTACAGATCCATACCGATCCATATCCATCCGATATGAATAACAGCAGGCCTATGAATAAGAAAAGACCTCACATAACTCATGCAAGGTCTGTATTCGATATTTGATTTTATGATGTATAGCCCAGGATAAATCCGTTTACATAATTCAGGATAAATAGGGTTACATCGGGATATCAGCTATTCCCACTCAATAATGATTTCCTGCACGTAAAGTAAATAATTTACTTTTTGATATATTCTATGCATTTATATCTACGATATTCACTCACATCTACATCGTTTACGATCCGCATG
>JAUNQE010000103.1 GCA_030536365.1 Erysipelotrichaceae bacterium
CGGAGAACTCTCCTAATTTCCTGAAAAAGGGCTTGATTTATATTATCGAATTTTTCTGCTTGCATGTGCACTTATAGATAATGCTAATATATTAGTAATATATAGAATAAATATACTAAAAATGTTAATATATTATTAAATTGAGGAAATAATATGAACTTATTGACACCATACGAAATGACGATTGCTGTGGCAAAACGATTCCGCGCTCTTCGCAGGTCCAAAAAGATAACACTTAAAACCCTGAGTACAAGAAGCGGGGTGCCTTATTCAACATTGCGCCGTTTCGAAAGTACAGGCGAGGTCTCGTTTGCGGCTTTGGTGAAACTCGCTTCCGCAATAGGCGAAGACGATTGCATAAATTCGTTGTTTGCGGAGAAGATCCCGGAATCGATCGAAGAGGTAATCCGTGGAAACCATAAATAGACTCGAGGTATTCCTTGATGGAAAACATGTCGGAACGATGGCACCGTATCATCGGTATACGACCGCATTTGAATACTCGGCGGAATGGATACAGGAAGGCTTTTCGATCAGCCCGCTCTCGCTTCCGCTTGAGCCCGGGGTAAAGATCGCCAAAGCGGAACCGTTTGACGGTCTGTTTGGTATTTTTGCGGATTCTCTGCCGGATGGATGGGGCAGGCTGCTCGTTGACCGGATGCTCAGAAAAGAGGGAGAAAGACCCGGTGAGATCGGATCTCTTGAAAGACTGTCGATCGTCGGACTCTCCGGAATGGGAGCTCTGGAATACAGACCCGTATACAAACAGAAGGAAACGGATATTGTCAGTGACCTTGACCGCCTTGCCGGAGAGTGCAGAAAGATCCTGAGCGCGGAAGAATCAGAAGACCTTGATATTCTTTTCAGGATGGGCGGCTCTTCAGGCGGCGCACGGCCGAAGGTGCTGCTGAAAACGGATGGCGAAGAATGGATCGTCAAGTTCCCCTCATCAAATGACCCGAAGGATATCGGGCTCATGGAATATGAATATAACCTTTGCGCCGGGGAATGCGGTATCGAGATCCCGGAAGTACGTCTGTTTCCTTCTGCTGATTGCCCCGGTTATTTTGCCAGCAAACGTTTTGACAGGACTGTTGTTTCCGGAAAGGAAAGAAAACTGCATATGGCATCCGCATCAGCGCTTCTTGAAGTCTCTCACCGGATCCCGGCATTGGATTATACCTCTCTGATGGCGCTGACCTGGCGCATCACAGGAAGCGCAGAAGAGATGAAAAAACTGTATACGCTTATGTGCTTCAATGTCTTTGCACATAACAGAGATGACCATTCCAGTAATTTCAGCTATCTTTGCGACCGGGGGATCTGGAAACTGGCACCTGCGTATGATCTGACATATTCAAATTCTTTTGGAGGCGAACACGCGACAACGGTCGCCGGAGAAGGAAAAGACCCGGACATGAAAGACATTCTTCATGTCGGTAAAACCGCCGGCCTGAAAGAATCACAGGCCCGATCGATCGCCGAGTCGGTAAGGGAGACCGTCTCCGCGCGCTTGTCAAAATATCTGAAGGCATGACTTGGAATTGCTCTGTTTGTTCCGGGGTTCCTGCAGAATAAATGCCGGAAAGGCGCTATAATAGTCTTATAGAAAAACGATACTACGGTATTATGGGTGTATCGTCATAAACAATAAGCAATAGTATATGTCCGGTCCTGACCGGAAGAAAGGAGACCTATGTCCTACAGGATCTTTACCATCAACCCCGGCTCCACTTCCACCAAACTCGCTCTCTATGACGGTGATCAGGAGATCTTCTCCGCCAGCGTCACACATGAGGCGGAAAAACTGGCGGAATTCGCGACGATCAGCGATCAGCTCCCCTACAGGGAGGAAACGATCCTGAACGAACTGCAGAAAGCAGGGATCGATCTTTCAACTGTTGATGCCTTTTCCGGCAGAGGCGGCGGCCTTCTCTCGGCGGAAGGAGGTACGTATGCCGTAAACGATATCCTGCTCGATCACGCGACCAGAGGCGCCAACGGCGTCCAGCATCCGGCGATGCTGGGTCCGCAGCTGGCGCACAAATTTGCGGTCAAATACGGCAAGAAAGCCTACGTAGTCAATCCTCCGGATACCGATGAACTGCAGGACGTGGCCAGAATGACCGGTATCAAGGGACTTTACCGGGCTTCCCATATGCATGCCCTGAACCTGAAAGAGATGACGATCCGCCATGCGGAAGCGCAGGGAAAGAAATATGAGGACCTCAATCTGATCGCCTGCCATCTGGGCGGAGGGATCACGGTCAGCGCCCACCGCAAAGGCAGAATGATCGACGGAAATGATATCGTCGGCGGTGACGGCCCGATGACCCCGACCCGCTGCGGTTCGATCCCGGTGACCGAAGTCCTCGATTACATGGAAGAGAAGGGTATTTCCGCAAACGATATGCGCAAGCTCTGCACCAAGACCGGCGGTTTCGTCGATCATCTCGGTACCAGCGAAGGACTCGATGTCGTCGCCATGATCGAAAACGGCAGCAAGGAAGCGGAGATGGTCTGGGAGACCATGATCTACCAGATCAATAAATATATCGGCTCGATGGCTTCTGTTCTTCACGGAGAAGTCGACGGGATCCTTTTGGGCGGAGGCATGGCCCATAATGACGGACTGGTGCAGGAAGTAAAGGA
>JAUNQE010000104.1 GCA_030536365.1 Erysipelotrichaceae bacterium
ATTTTGCCAAAGGAAACGAACTGAAAAAGTATTCGGATACCAAGAAGACGATCAATGTTCTTTTCTTTGGCGACAAATCCCAGATCGGACGTTTCGAAGGGCAGCGAATCAACCTGGCTGTTATTTCTTCTGAGAAGTACCTTCCGGAGATCATAACCGATCTCGAGCGCAGAAACGCGGAAGATATGCGGCGGCACGATTCCATGCGTATGCTGACGGAAGCGCTTTTTGCTAACCGCGGAACGCAGTACATTCTCGATACTGCCCACAGCATTCTGCGCAATCCGCTGATCGCGATCGGCCGCTCAAACAATTATGTGCAGATCTCCTATGATGATGAGGACACAGAGAAGAAATCGATCCTGAAGAAACTGTTCTCGGATCTGAGTACTCCCTCCAATGCCGATTCTCTGACAGATAAGATCATCGAGAAATATATTCTCGATAAGAGCACAGTCAAAAAGATCCGTGAAACGGACGATGTCGTCCGTCATGAGAACAGCAAGCTCAAGTGCGAGCAGCTCAGTATCCTGATCTTCGTGAAGGGGATCGAAGTCGGTAAGCTCGTTATGCTGGGAACAACAACTCCGATCGATGATTTTGATGAGAAGATGTTCTACCGGCTCAGCCGTCTTTTCGGACAGGAACTGCAGAAGAAATCGCTGTATACCAAAAACCGTAATGAAGTCAAAGCACAGTTCGTCAACTATCTGCTTACTACCAAAGAGATCTCCTCTGACCGTATCAACCGTTTTATCAACATCGATAAAGTCGTCGAGATCAAGGAACGTTTCTACGTGAC
Organism: Erysipelotrichaceae bacterium; assembly: GCA_030536365.1. Classification (GTDB taxonomy): domain Bacteria; phylum Bacillota_I; class Bacilli_A; order Erysipelotrichales; family Erysipelotrichaceae; genus RGIG5669. The sequence goes on from JAUNQE010000104.1 coordinate 803, forward strand.
CGTGATCCAGAACTCCAGCAAAGAGACGGAAGTCGACGCATCGATCTTCGACCTGGTGACCGAACAGCTGAAGCCGATCCTGGTAAACAGCCTGTATCTTGTCCGTGATACGGAACTCGTGATCCTGTTCAACTTCCCGAAAGGAACGAATATCCGCGATGTCATCGATGAGCCACTGTATGACCTGGCGAACCGGAACAATCTCGTCGCCGGTGTCAGTAACCCGTTTGCTGACCTCAGGGAAACGAAGAAGTATTACGAGCAGGCGAAGAAAGCAGCCAATGTCGGAACGGAGTACCCGCAGTGGACGATCAACTACTTCTCGATCATCGCTCCGATCGAAATGTTCCACTTGATCAACCGCTACGATGATCTGAAAGCCTATGTTTTCCCGACGGTCATGGATCTTTTGGAATATGACCGCAAGAACAACGCCAATCTGACAACGACGCTGTATGTCTATCTGGACAATTTCGGCAATACCGCCAAATCAGCGGAACTACTCTATATTCATAAAAACACGCTGCTTTACCGCATGCAGAAAATCAAGGAGATCCTGCATTGTGAACTCGAGAACGGCGAGGAGATCCTGCGCATCATGATGTCTCTGCGCATCATCCGTGTGCTCGGTCTCTACGATTTTCCGAGTGAATACATACCTAAATACTGATCAAAGAATAAACAGCTCCGTAAACTCCGAAGCTGTTTTCATTGAACGAAAAATATGTCCCTGATCTTTTCAGGGACATATTGTGTTTTTGAAGACTACTGGTCTTTTCTTCTCTTTGCGATCGCTTTGTTGTTGAAGAAGTAGATCGACAGGAGCATGGAGAAGAGGCAGACACCGATCGAGATGAGGAAGGTCATCTTATAGCCGATCTCAGCCGTTGCGGAAGCATCGATCAGAGCTCCGAAACTCGACGAGAACAGGATGCCGAAGTCCATCATGAAGTAGAAGGTCGCGTTCGCGGTAGCGGATCTCTTTGCCGGTGTATCAAGAACAGCGCAGGTATTGAGAGCCGGAGTGGTGATCGCCTGACCGACACCGTAGCAGGCGCCTGCTACCAGGAAGGCGATGTAGTTGCCCTTGGCGAAGAGCGCGAGCAGAAGCAGGCCGAGCATGATGATCAGATGACCCGGAACGATCAGGTACAGCGGACCGTATTTGTCACCGACTTTGGCGGTGAGCAGACGGACAGCTAGCATAGCGACAGCGGCAACAGTATAGAAGAGACCGATCTGTGTGGAATTCAGACCGAGGATCTCCTGTGCAAAGACGGTCAGGAAGACGAGGATCGCTGCGTAGGAGCCGAAGAAGATCGTGTTGTTCAGCGCTGCCGGGATCGCTTCCTTGGCGATCAGTTTCCAGACGCCTTTATATTCACCGTCATCTTCTTTGACGGTTTCTTTTACGACCGGCTTTTCCTGCTTGTCTTCGTAGCGGATGAAGTGAGCGAACAGTGCACCGAAAGCGTAAGCAATGGCACAGACGATGAACATCAGTTTGTAGCCGCCGCGGTCAACGAGCGCCAGACCGAGCATCGGTCCGAACGCGAAGGAGGCTGTGGAACCGAGGTTGAACATGCCCATGCCCTCATTCATTTTCTCACGCGGGGTGATATCCGATACGACCGAAGCCAGAGCGACAGTAACGACACCCTTGGCAACGCCTTGGATCAGACGGGCACCGAGAGCAACGCCCGGAACCTGTACCAGCGCCATGAAGACGGTCGGGATCGCGAACAGGATACAGAAGGCCATCAGCATCTTTCTTCTGCCGCGCATATCAACCAGACGTCCGGCGAAGAAAGCCATCAGAATA
>JAUNQE010000060.1 GCA_030536365.1 Erysipelotrichaceae bacterium
TGCGGTTAAACACTTTTTTCGGGGATTCGATGATTTCCATGAATAATCCTCCTTTCCGGTACGGATTGATTATAACACTCTCAGTCACCCTTCTCTTACAGCAAAAAAGGACCCCGGTCATATGGATCGGGGTCCTTTTGTTTTCTTGCTAAAGTGATCAGTTCTGGTTCGCGTTCTTGACGATGACGTCGTGAGCGCCGCCTTCCACGATCGAAGTGGAGGAAACGACAGTCAGTTTCGCCTTGTCTCTGAATTCCGGCAGTGTCAGCGCGCCGCAGTTGCACATGGTCGATTTGACCTTCAGCATGGTGACGTTGACATTGTCCTTTAAGGAACCGGCATAAGGAACGTAAGCGTCAACACCTTCCTCGAAGGAAAGCTTCTTGGCGCCGCCCAGGTCGTAACGCTGCCAGTTGCGGGCACGGTTGGAACCCTCGCCCCAGTATTCCTTGTAGTAGGAACCGTTGATCATAACTTTCGCCGTCGGGGATTCTTCGAAACGGGAGAAGTATCTTCCCAGCATGACGAAGTCTGCGCCCATAGCCAGAGCCAGGGAAATGTGATGGTCGTAAACGATACCGCCGTCGGAGCAGATCGGAACGTATTCGCCGGTCTTCTCGAAGTATTCATCTCTGGCGCGGGCAACATCGATAACAGCTGTCGCCTGGCCGCGGCCGATACCCTTTGTCTCACGGGTGATGCAGATGGAACCGCCGCCGATACCGATCTTGATGAAATCAGCTCCGGCATCTGCGAGGAAACGGAAGCCGTCCGCGTCAACAATGTTGCCGGCACCGACTTTGACTTTCTTACCGTATTTCTTCTTGATCCAGGCGATCGTATCTGCCTGGAACTGGGTGAAACCTTCACTGGAGTCGATGCATAATGCGTCAACACCTGCTTTTACGAGAGCCGGAACGCGTTCCGCATAGTCTCTGGTATTGATACCGGCACCGACCATGAAGCGCTTGTGCGCATCCAGCAGTTCATTCGGGTTGTCCTTGTGGGACTCATAGTCTTTACGGAAGACCATGTAGGCAAGATTGCCCTTTTTATCTACGATAGGCAAAGTATTGAGTTTGTGTTCCCAAATGATCTCGTTGCAGTCGCTCAGATCCAGATCTGTGCCGCCGCAGACGAGTTTGCTTTTCGGCGTCATATAGGTGCTGACTTTCTCATCCATCGTGACCTTGCTGAGACGGTAGTCGCGGCTGGTGATGATACCTTCGAGCTTACCGTTCGGCTTGCCGTCAGCAGTAACGGCGACAGTGGAATGACCGGTACGGTCGATCAGAGCGAGCAGTTCGCCGATCGTCTGATCCGGACGAATGTTGGAATCGGAAACAACGAAGCCGGCCTTATATGTCTTGACTTTTCTGACCATTTCCGCCTGATCCTTGATGGTCTGGGAACCGAAGATGAAGCTCATTCCGCCTTCCTTGGCCAGTGCGACCGCCATACGGTCGTCAGATACCGACTGCATGATCGCGGAGATCATCGGGATCTTTAAGGTAATACTGCTCTTTTCCCCCTTCTTATAACGGAAAAGAGGAGTGCTGAGATCGACATTTGTCGGTACGCAGCTTGCATCGGAATAACCCGGAACGAGCAGATACTCATTGAACGTTCTGGATACATCAGTAAAATACTTTGCCATGTTCTTACCTCACTTTTTGTAAACTATATGATAAGTCTTTTAAAACGTCAAGGCATATTCATTATGATATAATCACAAAGAGGTGGTTATAAGTATGAAACTGAAAGATGCATATTTTTTCACGCTGAGAGAGGACGCTAAAGACGAAGATTCCGTCAGCGGCAATCTCCTGGTAAAAGCAGGTTTTATTAAAAAAGTCAGCGGCGGCGTATACATGATGCTGCCGTTTGGATATCGCGTCCAGGCGAAGGTCGAAGAGATCATCCGTCGCCGAATGAACGAGACCGGCGCGATCGAGGTCAAGATGCCTGCGCTGATCGCAGCCGATTATTACGAGAAGTCCGGAAGACTGAAGAACTTCGGTCCGGATCTCTTCAAACTGAAAGACCGTACCGGCAAGGACATGGTCTTAGGCCCGACACACGAGGAACTCTTTGCTGTCGCCGCCAAATCCGTGATCAGTTCCTACAAGGACATGCCTTTCAATATCTATCAGATCCAGAGCAAGTACCGTGATGAACCGCGTGCCCGCTACGGTCTGATCCGTGTCAAGGAATTCGTCATGAAGGACGCCTACAGTTTCGATAGAGACGAAGCCGGACTCGACGTTTCCTACAAGAAGATGTTCGATGCCTATAAGAAGATCTTCGATGATATCGGTCTTGATTACCGTATCGTCAAGGCAGACACCGGTATGATGGGCGGTCTGCTCTCCGAAGAATTCCAGGCAGTCAGCGAGATTGGCGAGGATGTCCTGGTCCACTGCGACTGCGGTTACTCCTCCAACCTTGAGATCGCTACCCGTCATAAAGGCGAGCCTTCCACAGAAGAAAGAAAAGCGATCGAAGAGATCCCGACGCCGAACGTACGCACGATCGAAGAACTCTGCGCCTTCCTGAACAAGGATCCGCGTGATTTCGTCAAGACGATGATCTATATGGTCAGCGGCCGTCCGTGCGCTGTCGTTGTCCGCGGAAACCGTGAAGTCTGCGAAACAAAACTGAAGAAATTCCTGCGCAGCGATGACATCGCTCTCGCGGACGCGGAAGTCGTTGAAAAAGTCACCGGCGCCAGAGTCGGTTTTGCCGGACCGGTCGGTCTGCGTATCCCGGTCATCCTCGATGAGGAAGTCACGGAAATGCGCAACTTCATCGTCGGCGCCAATAAGGACGATACACATCTGATCAATGTCAATCCGGAAGACTTCAAGCCGGCAGCTGTCATCGACCTGAAGGAAGTTCAGGAAGGCGACAGATGTCCGATCTGCGGTCAGCCGCTGAAATTCGCCAAAGGTATCGAAGTCGGCAACACCTTCAAGCTCGGCACCAAGTACTCCAAGGCGCTTGACCTCACCTATCTCGATCAGAACAACCAGACTCAGGATGTCTGGATGGGCTCCTACGGTATCGGACTGGGCAGATGTATCGCTGCTGTCGTTGAACAGAATCACGACAAGAAAGGCATCCTCTGGCCGGAAGCGATCGCACCGTATAAAGTCATCATCGTCCTGATCAACGGCAAGGATGAGACACAGGCTACTGTTGCTGAACAGATCTACAACAAGCTCACCGAAAACGGCGTGGAAGTCCTGCTGGACGACCGTGATGTCCGTGCCGGCGTCAAGTTCGCCGATTCCGAACTGATCGGTATCCCCTACCGTATCACTGTCGGCCGCGGCGCCAAGGACAACCTCGTTGAAGTCAACAAGCGCAACAGCGATGTCAAGGAAGAGATGAGCGTCGAAGAAGCGATCGCTTACCTCTCCAAATAAGAAATACGAAATAAGGGCTGTAAAAAGCCCTTTCCTTTTGCTTCCAAATAAGGAAAAACGTCGGTCCCTTCTGCCTTAAGGCAAAAGTTACTGACGTTTTTGTTTGTTTATTCCGGGATGTTCAGCTCGAAGAAATTCATGGTATTGGCATAAGCATGGCTAACCAGTTCTTCCTCGCTGACGCCCATATACTGCGCCAGGGTCGCGGCAACATAGCGGACGTTCTGCGGCACATTCGTCCGTTTCAGTCCTTTGACGTTGCGCGGAGTTAAATAAGGCGCGTCTGTCTCCAGCATCACCCGGTCCAGCGGCAGGATCACTACCGCGTCACGGAGATCCTGGGCTCTGCGCTCATCGCAGATCCAGCCGGTGATACCGATATAGAATCCCATCGAGAGATAGCGTTCAAGCAGTTTGCGGTCTCCCGTAAAACAGTGGACGACCGCCCTTTTCAGACGCGGGAGATGCTCCTCAAAGATCGGAATGAAATCCACGGAGGCTTCTCTTTCGTGAAGGAACAGCGGTTTCTGCAGTTCTTCCGCGATCGCGATCTGCTTCAGCAGACAGTCGATCTGCTGCTCTTTGGGAGAAAACATACGGTCATAATCGAGACCGCACTCCCCTACCGCGACGATCCGCGGATTCTGTGTCTCATATTCACGGATGCGCAGGAAATCTTCTTCGCGGGCGCGGGAGGCGTTATGCGGATGGATCCCGGCTGTGCCCCAGACTTCATGATCAAGCGTATAACGGAAGACCTTTTCGTTGTCTCCGGCATCCGAACCAGTGAGGATACAGGCGACTCCGTTTTCCGCCGCATCAGAAAGGACCCTGTCAGGATCCTTGAATGCGTCACAGAAAAGATTTAAGCCGATATCGATATATCTCATTTCAGCACGACGGTCATCGCGACCGGATTGTGGTTGCTGTTGACGAAGCCCAGATCGGCATTTTCAAGTTTTGTCACTTCCACATTCGAAGAGACGATGAAGCCGTCTGTGAGATAGTACTGGAAATTGGCCTTATCCGCTTCCACATAGTTCTGATCCAGCGAGCGGGTACTCGGAACTTCAGGATCCATATGGAAGGAGAATTCAGAGGAGAAGGAGGCGGTATCGAGCACGCCCGGCTTCCACATTCCTTCCTTGACCGGATAAAGATCGCCCATATTGGAGAAGATCTGGCTGAAATCACCGCCGGCGATCACATAGTTTCCTTTCGCCGCTTCTTCTTCCATCAGCGTGCGCAGCGCTTCGCTCTGAGCAGCCTTCATATCGCCTTCATCATATTTCTCAAGATGCAGGTTCACGAGAACGAGCTCCTTGTCACTGCCCTCGATCGGCAGACGGTCGACCAGCAGACAGCGTTTGTCCGTGATGACTTTGACCGGCCATTTATAGGTATTGGGCAGCGCGACCCGGGTCGCGGAATCGACTGCGTATTTGGAGACCGTCAGGATGCCGCTCTGTACCGTGCCTAAAGGCGGGAACGGATACGGAACATACAGACAGACATAGTCGAGCGCAAAGGAAGATACCCGGTCCGCCAGGCTGTCAAAGATGACTCTTTCGTCCGTACGGTAGGAACGGTCGGAAGCCACGTCGACATCCTGCAGAAGGAGCAGATCCGGATCCTGTTCGCGGATCCAGGCATTCATCGTATCGAGGTTCGTATTCAGACGCTCCTGGGTGGAAGTACGGATCCCCTTGCCGCCGTCTCTGTAATAATCGGCATTATCGCTTAAAGCGCCATAACCGATGTTCCAGCTCACCAGATCGATCTCTTCGTTCAGTTTGATCTTCGCGGTGGAGCTGCCGCTTGTTTCGAGCTGCACGCTCGCTTCCGGCTTATACTCGATCGTTGTCAGAAATCCGACCAGCAGAAGCATCAGTCCGACCCAAAGGAACAGGACGGTCGCCAGAGAGCCAAGGATCTTTTTGAAAAGATCCGAATACTTGCTAAGATTCATTTACGTTTCCCCTTCGTGAAAAGAAATTCAGGATCGCGTCAAACAGGTAACTGCATAATACGATCAGGATCGTCCAGGCGAATACGCCAGTCGTGTCGAGATTTGCCCGCAGGAAGTACAGCTCATGGCCGATGCCCACACGGGTCTGCGCAAACATCTCCGCCATGATCACGATCTTGAAACCGAGAGACAGAGTTGAACGCAGCGTTTCATAGAGATCCGAACGGATCAGCGGCAGATAGATCCGCCGCAGTTTCAGAAGATAGCGGTCCTCATAGGTATCCGTTTCCTTCAGCAGATCGGGGTCGATCTGATCGAAACCGTTCAGGATATTGGAGTAATGGATCGGCAGAACGACCAGCATCACGATCAGAATGGCAGCTTTTTCCTTACCCAGCCAGATCAGTGCCAGTACGATCACCGTAACGGTCGGCACACTTTTGAAGAGCACATACAAAGGCTCCAAAAAGGTCCGCAGACCTTTAAAACGATAAGCCGATGCGGCCAGCAGAAGCGCGATCACAAAACTGATGAAGACCGCGGTAAAGGCGCGGAAGACCGTGTTCAGCAGGGCCGGCAGAAAACCGGCCTGCGTCACGATCGTCCAGAGTTCCTTTACGACTGCCAGAGGCGTCGGCAAAAGAATGTCCTTATTGATCAGCGACGATACGACTGCCCAGAGCACGATCAGAACGACCGCTGATAAAAGGCGCTTGTTTCTCATTTTACATATACTTTTTCTTCAAGCTCGATCTCGAAGATCGACAGGAAATTGCGGATATCCTCCAGGCATTCGCTGGCCAGACGGTAGTTGAGCGCCATCTTCGAATATGCCTTCTTGATCAGATCCGGGTTCTGGAATCCGAACGCGGTAAGATCGATCTCGTCGATGCGCTTGCTGAGGACATCGGCGTTTCCGTTGTACTTGGAAATGGACTGCTTGATGATGTTGGTGAATTCAACGACGGAACCGGAATCTTCCTGCAGAGTCGCCTTGCGGACGAACAGAGCAGCCTGCGGATAGGACTGGAAGCCGGACTTCTCTTTATAGAGTTCCTGCAGATCGTATGCGACTACGAAGTCTTCCTCATTGTTTTCCTTCCACTTGGCATGAGCCATCGTCAGGACCGGTTCTGCTAAGACAGCAGCATCGTATTCACCGCTCAGGAAAGCTGCGGAAGCTTCCTGAACACTGGTGAACCATTCGAATTCAACGCCCTGCAGTTCTTCGGCGAGATAGCCGATGACCTTTCCGGGAACGGCAGCTTCACCGAAGGCAGCGACCTTAGCGCCGGCGAGTCTTGCGGAAGTGTTCTCATCCTTGGTGACGAGGAACAGGTTACCCCAGGTAAGAACAGCCATCAGCTGGTAGTTCTCTGTCTTCTGGGAAAGCTTCACACCGAGGTTGATCGGAGCGATGATGAAATCTTTTTCGGCATTGCTGAATTCGGCAGTCAGCGCATCAGCACCGTCGACGATCTCGATCGTTGTGTTCTCATCGTCTGCCAGATCCAGTAAGGCAAGGGACGGAGCGCCGCTCGGGGCGATCACGCTGTAGTGTTTAGCCTCTGTCTCCTTCGGTGTGGCCGGTTTGCAGGCCGAGAGGCTCAGCAGCATCAGTGCTGCTAAAAATGTAAGTAGGTATTTTTTAATGGACATATTTCTTCTCTTCTACTTCTTTCTTCAATGAAGCAAGTGCTTCTTCTAACGGCAGGGAAAGAGATTCTTTCTGGCCGTAACGGCGGATATTGACGCTGTTTGCGGCGATCTCGCCTTCTCCGACAACGATCTGGACCGGGATATGGCTGGTCTGCGCTTCACGGATACGGAATCCGAGTTTTTCGTTGCGGCTGTCAACATGGATACGGAAGCCTGCCTGACGGAAAAGGTCTGCGACCTTCTCGGCGTATTCGAGGTGCGCTTCCTGATGGACCGGGATCACGACGATCTGCTCCGGAGAGAGCCATAACGGGAAATTGCCCTTGGTCTCTTCGATCAGGAAGGCGGTAAAGCGGTCAAAGGTTCCGAAGATCGCACGGTGCAGAACGACCGGTACAGTCTTCTCGCCATTGGAATCGATGTAGTTCAGCTCAAAGCGGCGCGGGAGCAGGAAATCGAGCTGGCAGGTCGACAGTGTGACTTCCGGACCGACAGCCGGCTTGACTTCAACGTCCAGTTTCGGACCGTAGAAGGCAGCTTCGCCGATCGCTTCGAAGTATTCAACACCAAGACCGTTCAGGACTTCACGCAGGCGGGATTCCGCTTCGTTCCACATCTGGTCATCATCAAAGTATTTTTCCTTATCGGCCGGATCACGCAGGGACAGACGGAACTTGTAGTCCTTGATACCGAAATCGTGATAGACATCAAGGATCAGCTGGACGACTTTCTCGAATTCAGAAGCGATCTGGTCCGGACGAACGAACAGATGCGCGTCGTTCTGGCACATGCAGCGGACTCTTTCAAGACCCTTGACGGCACCGCTGGCTTCGTAACGGAAGTCTGTCGCGAACTCGCCGATACGGACCGGCAGGTCACGGTAGGAGTGCAGCTTGTTCTTGTAGATCAGCATGTGATGCGGGCAGTTCATCGGACGCAGGACGAATTCCTCGTTATCGACCTTCATCATCGGGAACATGTTTTCCTTGTAGTGATCCCAGTGACCGGAAGTCTTGTAGAGGTTGACTGTACCGACGCAGGGAGAATAGACGTGCTGGTAACCCAGCGCGCGTTCCTTGGCGTAGATGTAGTTTTCCAGTTCCTTGCGGATGATCGCGCCATTGGGCAGCCACATCGGCATACCCGCACCAACCAGTGGGTGATTCATGAAGAGTTCGAGTTCCTTACCGATCTTGCGGTGGTCTCTTTCCTTCGCTTCTTCCAGCATCTTCAGATGTTCCTGCAGTTCCTCTTCCGTGTCGTAGCAGACACCGTAGATACGCTGCAGCATCTTATTGTTGGCATCGCCCTTCCAGTAAGCGCCAGAGAACTTGATCAGCTTGAAATGCTTGAGCAGTTTTGTGTTTTCGACATGCGGACCGCGGCAGAGATCGGTAAAATCGCCCTGTGTGTAGCAGGAGATAACGGTCTCATTCTCGTCCATACGCTCGATCAGATCGACCTTGTAGGGATCGTCTTTGAAGCGTTCGAGAGCTTCCTCTTTGGTGAGCTCGTGGCGGACGATGTTCTTTGCGGACTTCGCGCATTTCTTCATTTCCTTCTCGATCACTGCGAGATCATCTTCGGTGATGACTTTATCCCCGAGATCGATATCATAGTAGAAACCGTCTTCGATGACCGGTCCGACCCAGAACTTCGCACCCGGATACAGATGGGAAACGGCCTGTGCGAGCAGATGAGCACAACTGTGGTTCAGCGTATTGAGATGTTCATCTTCTTTGATGTTGATCATTCTCTAACCTCCTTCATTAAAAAAGGTGGTCGAAAGTCGCCTTGCGGCGAGGTACCACCTTCGTTTTTCCTTCATACCCTTAACGCGGGCTGCACGGCTTCGATTAAAAGCACTCATGAGTGGTAATGTTCTCCAAGCAAATGACCTGTCTTTCACCATAGCGACGGTCTCTCTTGATCTGCCCTTCGGAAAGCATCTTGTCTCAATCGTTGTGTTCTCTCTAATTATAGGAAACTACATATAAAAGTCAAACCATGCGCACCCTCTTAAATGGCCTAAATTAATCAAAGATATGCAAAT
>JAUNQE010000061.1:0-3041 GCA_030536365.1 Erysipelotrichaceae bacterium
CTTTGTTTTTCTGTGAGCTCAGCAGCTGCCGTACTGGCCGCCGTCGATGCGCAGGATCGTGTTGTTGATGTAGTTCGCCTCATCGCTGATCAGAAAGCACACGAGATAGGCGACTTCCTCGGGTTCGCCGTAGCGGCGCACCAGGATCTTGTCGGTCTCCATTTTCAGGAATTCCTCATCGTAGCCTTCCAGTTCCTTTTCCGTGCCGATGAAGCCCGGCGCGATCGCGTTCACATGGATATGGGGCGCGAACTGCATCGCCAGGTCATGGGTCAGGGAATTGAGGGCCGCCTTGGAAGCGTCATAATCAAAGCACATCGGATAATAGGTGTTGATCCCGTTGGTCGAGGAGATATTGACGATCCGTCCGTACTCCTTTTCCTTCATATGGGGATAGACCCGCTTGGCGCAGTTATAGGCGCCGACGACATTGACGTCCAGCGTGCGGCGGAATTCATCCGCCGTTTTTAAATGGAACAGATTGGAGAGATCGACCGCGGCATTGTTGATGAGGACATCGACACCGCCGAGCTTTTCCTCGATCTCGCTGACCATCGCGTCCACTTCCTCTTCCTTCGAGATATCGGCCCGGATCGCGAGACAGCGGACTCCGTAAGTTTCGGAGATCGTTTTCTGCAATTCCAAAGCCCGTGCCTCGGAGGTGAGGTAGTTGATCACGACATCGTAGTGATGTTTCGCCAATTCCAGCGCGATCGCCCGGCCGATACCGTTCGCCGCGCCGGTGATCAGCACGACCTGGTCCATGTCTTTACGCTCTGGAGGAATAGCTTCCGTCTGCTGTGGAGACGATGATCCTTTCGCCCTGGTCGATGAACTGCGGAACGCGCAGAGTCAGACCGGTGTTGGTGACAGCGTCCTTTGTCTGTGTGGACGGAGCACCCTTGATCGCCGGAGTGGTCTCTACGATCTCGAGTTCGACCTTATCCGGTACGTTGACTGTTAAGAGATCGCCTTCAAAGAAGACAAGGGAAAGCTCCATGCCTTCAACGAGGTAGTACTTGCTGTCGCCGATGACTTCCGCGCTCAGCTCGTAGGTCTCGTAAGTTTCTGTATCCATGAAGTAGTAAGTGTCATCTGCCTCATAGGAATATGTCGCAGCTCTTCTGGTGATGTTTGCCTGTTCGAATTCAACGTTGGCACTGTAGTTCTTTTCCAGTGTCTTGCCGTTGCGCAGGTTCTTCATCTTGGTGCGCAGGATCGCTGCGCCCTTACCCGGCTTGACATGCTGGAAGTCCAGCACCTGCCACGGGTCACCATCGATGATCAGTGTTAAACCGGTCTTGAAATCGCCTGATTGAATCGCCATATTAATTACCGCCTTTCTTAGGTATTTCTTTAGCTATATTATTCTAACAGATAAGGGTTTCTGATGACAAACAGCTGTGATCACCATTGACTGTTTACGGGATCGGGACCCAGTCGACGCCTCTTGCGTCCAGTATCTTGGCCGTTTCGCTGCCTTCACGGGCATGGAGCGTCAGTCCCTCCCCGGTATTGTAATTCTTGTAATAGGAATTGCCGATATCCGTCAGGTGGTCCGGAAGATAGACATCCTTCACAAGCCCCTTCTCAAGGTCAAAGGCGCTGTAGCTGATCTTCGTTAGGTCTTCCGGCAGGTTGATCGGACCTTCCATCAGCGGCGGCACTTTCAGAAGTTCCTTCATGTCTCTGCTGAACAGCATGCCGTGCCATTCCGTATAGTTTGGATTCTCCTCGGCGACTTCAAATTCACGGAAGAGGATCTGGCTGAAGGGGTCGTGATCCAGAAGCAGTTTCCCCGGCAGATAGATACGCTCCTGCGTGAAGTATTCTTTGTATGTAAAGTTGTTGAAGGCCCTGCTGCCCAGAAGTTCCAGATTCTCCGGCAGACGGATCTCACCGAAACCTTCGCCTAAAGAGAAAGCCGAACTGCCGATCTTTTTCAGGGAATCCGGCAGTTTGACATTCTGCAGCGGGTCCATGTTGAAGGCGCCGTAGGCGATCTCCTCAAGGCCTTCGTTGAAAGCGACATTCGTGAGTTTTGTGCAGTTGCAGAACGCGTCGCGGCCGATCATCCGCAGGGACTCCGGGAAGATCACAGAGGAGAGCTCATTGACGTTGTAGAACGCTTTTCCGCCGGTCTCGCGCGTTCCTTCGGGAACGCTGTATTCCCCGCCTTTCCTGTTGCGCGGATAGACGACGAGCACAGACTGATCTTTCGTGAACAGAACGCCGTCAGCGTCACAATAGGAAGGATTTTCCTCCGCGACCTCGATCATCTCAAGGCTGCGCATGCCGTCAAAGAATCCGGGGTCGACACTGGTCACGCTTTTGGGCAGCGTCACCTTCGGGATGAAATAGCGGTTCGGGAAATCATCACTGTTTCCGGATGGTTTTTCAAGGACTGTCACCGCTTTCCCGTCATAGCTCTCGGGAACGGTCAGTTCCATCCTTTCATCCGGCACACCGCAGTTGGCAAGACTCACGTGATCTTTATAGACATGCCAAAGGAAGACAGTCCCGTCTTCCTTTTCCTCGAAGACTTCTTCGTAGATCAGAGCCTCGGGATCGGTCTCGTTGTCATACTCGAGATCCATCAGCTGCGCGTAGGCCTCCGCAGCAGAACCTTCCGAGCAGTGGATCTTTACTTTATAGACCGGCACATAATCCCCGGTCGCGGGATCGGATTCATAGGTATAGGGGAAGACTTCTCTTGAGAAACGGTAAGCGGAATCCGGGAACAGGAATTCCGTGTCCTCCGGAAGACCGTCAAACAGATAGCGCGGTATCGTTGTAATGCCATCCGGAACGATGACGAGCTGTCCGGGCTCGGTGGGCACGAACAGGATCGTATCCTTCGCTTTGTTGGTCAGGAAACCGCCGTTAGAGGCAAAGTGCTCGTTTTCCTCGCTGACATCGAATGCCCGGTTATACAGGATCGCGAAAGCATCGATCCCGATACGGGAGAGCGACTTGCCGATATGAACGGATTCGAGCACAGTTTCCGGTGTATCCCAGGCATAAGGATCCGCAAACGCCAG
>JAUNQE010000061.1:3141-9093 GCA_030536365.1 Erysipelotrichaceae bacterium
CGGATTCGAGCACAGTTTCCGGTGTATCCCAGGCATAAGGATCCGCAAACGCCAGGTCACCGATCTCCTCGAGGCTTTCCGGGAAAGAGAGTTCGGTCCAGCTGGTGCAGCCGAAGAAAGCGTCGTTCTCGATCTTCTTTAACGTTTCCGGGAAGGTGATCTTTGTGATCACGCTGTCCGCGAAGGCGCCGTAGCGGATCGTTTCAACGCCTTCCGGCACTTCATAGTTCCCCTTCTTACCTGCAGGATACTGGATCAGTTCCTTTCCGTCCTTGCTGAAAAGGACGCCGTCAACCGTCTTATAGTTCGCATTGGCATCCGGGATCGCGACCTTTAAAAGATCCTCGCATCCGCCGAAGGGGATCGTGCCGATCTGTTTCAGGGAAGAAGGCAGCTTCGCTTTGGAGAGCGCGGTATGCATGAAGGCGGCGCGGCCGATCGATTCGAGGCCTTCCGGGAAATCGATCTCTGTCAGGGCTCTGTCGTAATGGAAGGCGGTCAGTCCGATCTTTTTGATCGTTGAGGGCAGCTCGACTTTTTTCAGCATCTCCAGATGCGAGAAGGCGCTGTTGCCGATCTCAAACAGTCCCTCCGGAAGAATGACTGTTTCGAGAGTCTTGTTGCGGTAGAAGGCATCGTTGCCGATCTTCGTCAGCGGCAGTCCGCTGACCTCGGAGGGCAGAGTCAGCTCACTGTCTTCTCCGGTATAGCTGATGAGTTCGCAGTGGTCGTCGAAAAGACGAACACGGAGAGAACCGTTTTCCGTATTCACGGAAACGATGTTGTTTTCCTCCCCGCCTGTGGGGAGCTCGATATATTCGCTGCCATGGGTGCCTCCGTTGATATCACGGATGATCACCTGGCAGATGAATTCAAAACCAAATTCGGAAGCGTGTTTGCTTAAGAAATGGAAACTGCTGTCGATCGCCAGCGGGTAGATCTCATAACCGTCGAATTCCCATTCCGTATGCGGCAGCATCCTTCCCCGGCTGTCACGGACCGGTTTATAGGAAAGCGCGCCGGAGTCGATGATCGATTCGTAGTTCTGCACGTCAACAGAGCCTTTGCCGGAAAGCCAGGCGCTCTGTCCGCTTGAGGTGATATCCTGGATCGAGACATCCTCTTCCCCGGCTTCACGCTTGACGATGACCGATACGCTTTCATCCTTGCTGGGAGAAGGATCGGTAAACTCATGACCGCTTGAAAGATACGCCAGTAAAGTGCGATAGACAGCGCGGTCACCGTTATCTTCCGTCTGCAGGAACGCCCAGGGAGCCGGACAGGTCTCCATATCTGTTTCTGCTGTGATCAGAAGCGGATCGCTTGGGATATGCAGCACGCCGTTCTCATCCGCTTCGATGCGGACATTGGCGACCGCGATCGCGAATCCGCCGAAAGAGTTGCGCTGCAGTACGGCATAGTAGGCCTGGGAAGTGTTTTCCAGCTGTTCCGGAGTGAGCTCAAGCGTTATTTCTTCCCCGCTCTGACGCAGCGGGGCGAAGTCCCAGATATCCAGCGGGTCCTTCAGCCAGGCATCGGTATAGGAATCAACGAAACTGCGATAAGGCTCGGAGAGCACATCCTCTTCGGCATAGATCTCCTGCGAGACCGCGTAGAGCGTGCTGTTGTCTCCCGGCAGATAGACCGAGATACCGGCCGCGTCCTGCACATTGGCCACGTGAGCAATGACAGTCTCCTGCAGGGCATCCAGGATCTTCTGGTATTCTGTCGGGTAACGGTCTTTGAGATTCTCCGCAAGATCGAGCAGATCGATCAGGTCATAGGCATTCCCTTTTCCGGAGACGGCAGAAAGACCGAAGGCCTTGGAACGGGAACGGGCTTTGTTTACCGCCGCGTAATTGCCGCGGTCGATATCGCCGTCCATCGTGATAAAAAGAGTATCGACCGCTTCCAGAAGCGGATCGAGTTTTGAGAGATCCAAGGCTGTCAGCGTGATATCGGGATCAAAGAATTCCGAGCGTCTGCCCTCATAGTAGCTTTTGAAGGAAGAGACGACGGAGGAAAGGACCGCCTCGGTATCGGTCGTTTCATTCAGTGTTTTTAAGAAGGAATAATCCCAGCCGCTGCCGGCTTCCAGTTCTTCCGAAGCGACGAAATAGTTTGCGTAGTCCTTCCAGAGCCGCGCGTTTTCAAGTGATGCCATCAGGCAGGCGTCAAAGCCGACCCAGTCAAGCTTCTTCTCCTTGGCGAAGATCGTTGAATCCATCGCTGTGCGCAGTTCTCTTAAAAGCAGGGAGTCGTTCTCAAAGAGCTCGTCACTGCCGTAACCCCATAAAGGACCGCCGCCGTGATCCCAGAGGATCAGGGCATAGTGGTCGGCCGGATAGTTTTCGGTCGTGTAGTTGATGAACTCCGCCAGGGTCTGCGGGGAACCCATGTCCGCCGCTTCGCTCGTCGAGGCGATGATCCTTTTCTCATCTGCTTTCGAGAGATCGAGGACAGAGTTGGTGGCGGTGGGGATATCGCTGTTCCAGCGCTTGCTGCCGCCGGTATAGACGATCAGGTTGGTCTTATCATAATCGAGGCCTGCATCCTGCATCTCCAGGAGGTCATTGGTAGCGGCGCCGTAACGGCTCTCCAGGTTGGAGCCGACGATATAGACCATCACGGTATAGGAACGTTTTTTCGCTTTGACGGCATTTTCGGTGTCGAAAAGTCTGGACGTTTCACTTTCGACCAGCTGTGCTTTCAGTCCCGCGGCGCGGTTATAGTCTCCGCCGTCTTCCTCATCCTCAAGAATGACTAAAGACGGCTTGGCGTTTACCGGTTTTTCCTTCGCGTTGCTGCAGCCGCATAGGACCAGCAAAAGACATATTAAAGCGACAAACGTTTTCTTCATGAGGGTTCTCCTTATTAGTAAAAGACCGGAGAAGCTCCGGTCTTGCGTTCAGATGTGATTATTCGGCGATCGGTGCTCTTTCGATGACATAACTGTACGGTTCCCAGCCGGTCAGTTCGCTGACGCGGTAGTGAACGCCCTGGCCGACCAGGGAGTACATGTATTTGCCGTCTTTGGAGTAGTAGGTGTAGGAATCACCCGGATCGTATTCACGGAGGTCATCTGTGGAGATCAGATAGAGATAATGTTCGATGCTGTCGCGGTAAGCGGCATCGTTCAAAGCTTCCATGTAGTAGTCATAGACTTCCTCGCCCTTGTATTCGGCGAGCTGGTCTTCCAGTGTGCCCATGTCGTCCCAGGTCGAGTCGACTTCGTGCCATACACCGTCGATCATGATGATGTTCCAGGCATGTCCGCCCATGGTCTCCTTATCACCGCCAGCTTCGCCGACGATGACCGCTGCGGTCAGACCGGCCTGCTGGAGCAGATAGGTATAGGCAAGGGAGTAACCGTCGCAGACTGCGGTGTTCGCCTGGCCGCGGCCGTTCTCGACCAGCGGTCCGTAAGCGGTATGCGCGTAGTCGCTGCGGATATTCTCGTTACAGACTTTCATATCATAGGTAACGGTATCGATGAATTTATCGTGAATCGCGATGGCGATCTCCTTCTCGCTCTTGGTCAGATCGATGTCTGCCAGGAAAGCGTCTGCCGCATCATTGAAGCGGGTCATGACTTCCGGGAATTCCTCGAACTGTTCCGAGAAACCGAAGTAGACATCGTAACGGCCGTTATTCTCACGGGAACCGACGCCCATGGAGGCATTGATATCGTTGTAGAGCCAGAAGAGTTCCGGATGATCATACAGCATGCAGAAGTAAGCGGTCTGCATCTGCTTGCGGAATTCAGGGGTGGAAGGATCAAGATCCGTCGTGCAGATGACGATATTATTTGGATCAGTCGGATCTTCGGCTGCCATCAGCATCGCGTCATATAATGCCTGTTCGTCCTTACTCAGTGTTTCGTAATAGACGAAGGTCTTGGCTTTGTTTTTCAGGTAACTTTCCGGGCCAGGTGTATATGCACGCATGGCTCTGTCGGCTTCTGCCGCTTCTTCCTCACTCATTTCTCTGGCATCCGCAACTTTCAGACCGGAATCGAGGTCACCGGTCGGGAAGAGGAAGCCGTTGAAAGACAGCGTCTGCGCTTCGGAAGAAGGTTTTTCCGGTTCAGGCTTGGTCGAAGAACATCCTGCCAGCAGCATGACTGCGATCAGAAGCATAGCGATCCATTTTCTAGACATTGTTTATCTCCTTATAGAACTATCGTTGTATGATTCTATATTATCACACGCTCACAACTCTAGCCTGTTGTTTTCGAGAAGGAAGTCTTTCAATCCGATCACAAGCGTTCCTTCTTCTGTATGCCACGGGGTATATGTATTCTCCGTGACATACTCCCACCACCTTCGCGGATGCTTAGAGGTGGGGGCTTCTCGGTCAAGGACACCAGCGTGTCCAGATAACCCGAGCTTATCGGATCCCCTGTGCCCCAGGGTACCTTATTTATTTGAGCAGTTTACAGAAGCGCGATCCTGAGCGCTTCTGTTTCCATTTTATCTCGCTTAATAATCAATTGTATTACCTCGTTTATTATCGCAATTACGAATTTTACTATTTCAATTTTTTTCGTAACTACGAAATAATCTTAAATATATAGGATCTATTGATCTTTTCTTCTTCCCTGCATACCTCCAAACCGGCATTCAGTATCAGGCGTTTTTTGCGGTTTGTTCCGCGGATAAAAAAACCCGTTCTCAGAACAGGCCTTTGGATTCTTTATGGGAGCGGATATAGCGGCTCCATTTGATATACCCGTATGTCGTATTCGTGAAGTAGCCGATCTTCAGCACCAGCAGGACATACTGTCCGGAGATGATGTTGATGATCGCTTCCAGCAGCGCGCATACATACCAGGCGATCCACTGCTCACGCAGACGGAAGAAGATGAAGAGGCCGTTGGCCACACCGACCGCGGAAGCACAGGCATCAAGATAGGCGATCGCTGTTTCGACAGACTTGCTCTGGATGAAGTCGGTCTTGATATCGAGGCCGCTGAGGAAGTAGCCGACAACAACTGTCCAGACGAAGATGCCGACGATGATCAGAACTTCCTGATAGCCTTTCAGACGGCGGACAGCAGTAAGCTCATCCTCCTCCTCGTCCTTATGCTTGGACCAGTTGATGAAGCTCAGGATATCGATCGGCAGCCAGAAGAAGAGCGTTGTCGCCATCGTGGCGAAACGGTACATCAGGACCACACAGATCGCGATCTCGAGGATCTCAACAACGACCGAGACAAGGAAGTTGTAACGTGACTGTTTGGAGATCAGCAGTTCGCAGAGGATATTGAAGAAGGTATCCAGAAGATACAGCAACATGATGATGACACCGTTGACGCCGTTCGCGCTCTCTTCCGGGAAGAGCACCGCAACGATCGTCGCCAGAGTCATGATCGTTAAGAACCAGCACTTCTCATAGGTCGTGAAGACTTTGCCGAAGAACAGCATCACTCCGACCGAGATCGCCAGGATCAGCAGCGAGATCGCGAAGTTGAAGACCGGCATCGTGCGGTCGACCAGGATCTCTTTGTAGCTTTCGCTGATCTCGGCATCCGAGATATCCGGATGGTCAAAGAACATCCGTGTTCCGTCCTCGGTCTCGACACCGTAGGCTGTCAGCGTGTTTTCCGCGTAATCCTCATATTCCTCGCAGGGAATGTCGACGCTCAGCGTGTCTTCCCCTTCCGCGTAGAGGATCTCGCAGAATTTACTGTCCTCGTCGTATTCCTCTTCCTCCACGTTGCGGACCATCTCCACCGGATCGAGTTTTTTCAGCTGTCCCGGTGCTGCGCCGGAACGTTTCACGCCGATACCGAAGGCAACGAAAAAGCCTGCCAGCAGCAGGATCAAGGCAAGTATTTCGATTTTCCGAACCGTATTATTCGGTTCTGTATTTCCCCTAAGTTTATTCATACCTGTTTATTGTAGCTAAGACGGCTCCCGATTACAAATGAAAGACCTCTATACAGAGGCC
>JAUNQE010000105.1 GCA_030536365.1 Erysipelotrichaceae bacterium
GGCTGCGGATGTAAAAGAGAAGATCGATCTGGCATCGGTCAAAGCGGAAGACGATCTTCTGCTTGCGTATTGTTATATCGATCATCTTGTGGGCCTGCTGCTTGCTGTACTGGCTTCCGGGCAAAAGAAAGAGGATCATTTTGTATTCAATGATCCCGACGGAGACCGTAAGGCCTCTTTAAAGCTCTCCGGACTTGCTGAGAGCGAATTTGAATTCTACGAAGAAGATGACGACCGTTTCTATGACGCGATCTCTTCCGCAGGACAGATGGACAGCGAAGATCTGCTGATGACCCGCGGTATGGAATTCCTCGACAGTATGCGCAAACCATTCGATCCTGACGCGATCCGTGTCCTTCTGACGAAAGAGAATGTGCCGGAGGAGGAATGCCTTGTACGGATCGAGAAAGCCCAGGAACACCGTCTGATCGGCACGCTGTGCGAAGATCCGAAGCAGTCTTTCGGTTACCGCGCAGGTGAGACGCTTGCTTTCTATGTAAGTAAAAAGGAAGACGGTCAGCCTTACTGTATCGCCGATCTGAATTACCGCAGCGTTCTGACAAAGGCAGAGCTTGAAGACGGGAGCCTGCTGAAAGGAACGATCCATTCCTTCAATCTCGATCAGAACGAGAACGGCTTTGCGGAAGTACTGCAGATCCTGCGTGACAGCGAGCTCTGGATCCCGGTCAAAAACGATACGCTGCTTTCTGTAAGCGAAAAAGAGCCGGTTCCCGGTCTCCTGCAGAGAAACGATAAGTACTATCTGCCGGTCTTTACGGATACAGCAGAGATGAAAGACACGACGAAGAAGCAGCCACGGACCCGCATGAGCATGTTGAAGGCGATCGAACTGGCAAAAAAGAACGAAGCAGCCGGTATCGTCGTCAATCCGTTTACCGAGCCCTTCATCGTACATAAAAAGCTCTTCACGACTGTAGCGTCGATGAAGAGCCTGCTTGAAGAATTAAACTGATCTGTCAAAGAAAAAAGTCATTCAAGAGTTTGAATGACTTTTTCGTTTTCGATCTCGCTGTAGTAGATCTTGACGGTGTCGCCTTCTTTCAGGAAGACGGCCGCCATAGCGTTGCTTTCGTTCAGCGGGAGCTTGTAGATCGTACCGCCGGCTTTGATGTAATAGACGGTATTGCCGCTGATGATCACTTCTTTCATCTCCTCGATCGTGATCGTCTTTTCAATCAGGTCGCTTTCAATGTAGTTGCTGCCGCTGAGCTGGGCGATCAGTTCGTTGATCGCAGAACGGGCGTCTTTTTCAGCTTTGACTGTGTAGACCTGCTGATAGTCTTTGGCATCGACCATCGCGTACATCTTGATCAGACCGGCAGAGTCTTTCAGGGAAAGAAGATAGACCGGCTGGTCGTTGATATTGACGAGGACCGGGAAGGTCGCGGTATAACCGTAGTTCAGAACTTCACCTTCTGCGGAAGCCATGACGGAGTATTCGTCCGCTCCGGAAGTGGAGATGAACTGCGCTTCGTGGTTACGCAGGTTGACTAAGGCGAAGCCGACATTCGAGGAGTCGTTCGCTACGGAAGTCATACCGGTGTAGAGCCAGATATCGCCGTCCTTGGAAATGTAGTTATAGCCTTCGGAAGTCTGGATGACGCCTTCCTGAGCAAACAGGGTGTTGAAGTAGCCTTTCTGGTATTTGCCCCAGTCATTGAGCTCACGGTTGACCAGAGATTCCGGATAGATGCGGTCGACCCAGGTCGGAGCGTCTTCGATCGCGTATTTTGTGGAAGAACCGGTGACCGGATCAAACAGGATCACACCTTCAACACGGCGCAGGGAATTGACACCGCTGTAGGTGTAGGTCGTGCAGACATAGTAAGGATTGCCGTCCTCATCGATCTCAAAGGAAGGATTTCCGAAGATCGTGAAGGGGTGGGAGAAACGCAGCTTGATCGTCAGGTTTTCCAGGAAATAGGCGCTTGGCACGTAGTGCATCTTGTTGGTGATGCGCTGCAGTTTGGTCTCGCCGGTCGTTGTATTGACGATAATGTAACCGGGGATACCTTCTGAACGGTTGCGCAGATATTTGACGAACCCGTCGTAAGCCAGCGGCGTTACCCGGTAGGTTCCGTTTTTATAGGATACCTGGGAGTACTCATTACTTACCTGGAACTGGGAAACGAGATCTGTCATTTCACCCATGACCTTATTTCCGAGGATTTCGGAGGAGTCACGGTCGATGATTGCCGTCTGGTTGAAGGAATAGGACGGAACTTCCGAGAAATCAACGTTCGTTACCTGGATACGCTGGGCGTAACGCTTGGCATTGAGGACCGGGGAATAGAAGATACCGCTTAAAAAGATGTAAAGCAGGCCGGCCACGAACAGGATCAGAACGAACTTGACGAATTTTCCGAGAGAAGCAAATTCGCTTTTCGGTTTCGCTTCCTTTACGACTTCAACTTTCGCCTTGCCTTTGCGCGGGATCGAGTCGGAGATCTTCTGTCCGACGATAGTGCCGGTGCGTAAGAGAATGAACTCGCCGGCAAGGATCAGAAGGAACAGCCAGAAATGAATATCATGGATGTTGATCGCCGGCAGCATGATGCAGAACAG
>JAUNQE010000013.1 GCA_030536365.1 Erysipelotrichaceae bacterium
AGGCGGGCAACGCTTTGGATATTTGCGTTGTCTACTTTAGTGGGACTATATCATTCAGACAGTTGCTTTTAATTGAAACAGAAAGGATTCCGGACTAATAACGGTTCGGAACAAAACGCTTAAGCGCGTCACGTAGAATATAGACCACGATCATCTTAAGGGCGTCACCGAAGAGGAACGGAATGACACAAAGGCCTAGAGAAGCCATCAGATCCATTTTCGTGACATACATGAACCAGACAGTACCCAGCGCGTACAGAACGGCTGTGCCGATCAGCATTCCTGCGACCAGCATGGTCTTGTTTTCCTTTTCGGTGAAAAGACCAGTAAGATAAGCGAGCGGCAGATAACCGACAAGATAACCGCCTGTCGGACCGAGAAGCACATGAGCTCCGGAAGAATATCCGGCAAAGACCGGCATTCCGATGCAGCCAAGGATCAGGTAGATCAGAGTGCTCATCGTTCCCATTTTCTTTCCGAGGACAGCACCGCACAGCATGACGCCGAGAGTTGCCAGAGAGATCGGAACGAAGTTTCCAAGCGGGATCGAGATCGGAGAGAGCGCAGAGATGATCGCTGCTCCAAGAGCAGTCATGACCATTGTGCGCGTTTTTTCACGTGAAGACATCTGCGTTTTTTCAGTTATTTGCATAACACTGTTTTCCTTTCGATTGTAGAGTGTTTTAGAGATAAAGGAAGGCGGCAGAAGCCGCCTTCCGTCTTAGCAAAATAATATAGGTGGAAAGGGGAGTTTTATATTGCTAAGAATTCTTTTATATGCAGCTTAGTGTCCGAAGAACAGGAGCAGCATACCGGCCGCAACAGCCGAACCGATAACGCCGGCAACGTTCGGGCCCATAGCGTGCATGAGCAGGAAGTTGGAAGGATTGTATTTCTGACCTTCCTTCTGGACAACACGGGCAGCCATCGGGACTGCGGATACACCGGCAGCACCGATCAGCGGGTTTGTCTTACCGCCGTCCAGTTTGCACATTAATTTACCTAACAGGACACCACCGGCTGTACCGAGGGAGAATGCCAGGATACCGAGGACGATGATCTTGATGGTCTCAGCTCTTAAGAACATTTCTGCAGTTGCTTTCGCACCGACAGTAACGCCTAAGAAGATGGAGATCATGTACATTAAGGAGTTCTGCAGAGCATTTACCAGATGCGGAACAAGTCCGGATTCCTTAGTCAGGTTACCGAGCATGAGCATACCGATCAGCGGAGCAGCATCCGGGAGAAGCAGACATACGAAGATCGTAACAATGATCGGGAAGACGATCTTTTCTGTCTTGGAGACCGGACGGAGCTGTTCCATCTTGATCTTTCTTTCTTCTTCCGTTGTCAGCAGTTTCATGATCGGAGGCTGGATGACCGGAACCAGAGCCATGTAGGAGTAAGCAGCGATAGCGATCGCACCAAGGAGGTTCGGAGCAAGCTGGGAAGTCAGCAGCAGAGCTGTCGGGCCGTCAGCACCACCGATGATACCGATGGATGCAGCTTCCGGACCGGTGAAGCCCAGGGCGATAGCACCAAAGAAGGTGGTGAAGATACCAAGCTGAGCAGCCGCACCGAGCAGTAAGCTCTTTGGGTTAGCAAGCAGCGGACCGAAGTCTGTGCCGGCACCGATACAGAGGAAGATCAGCGGCGGATAGATACCGAGATCAACACCCTGATAGAGATAGTACAGAAGACCACCCTTTGCGGATTCAGTAGCATGGTCCATCAGACCTGCGAACGGCAGGTTGACGAGCAGCATACCGAATGCGATCGGGATAAGAAGATACGGTTCGAATCCTTTATGGATTGCGAGATAGAGGAAGAGGCAGGCCAGGCAGATCATGACCAGGTGTCCCGGAAGCGGAATTCCGAAGAGCACCGTATCAAGTTTGAAGATCTGCGAAAAGCCCGTACTCTCCCAGAAACCTAAGAGTATGTCGAGCATTGGCTAATAACCTCCTAGCCGAGGGTTACCAGCGGATCACCGGCAGCAACGGATTCACCCTTGTTGCACTTAACAGCAGTAACTGTGCCATCAGCCGGAGCAACGATTTCGTTTTCCATCTTCATTGCTTCGATAACGACCAGTGTCTGACCAGCCTTGACGGAATCGCCAACCTTAACGTTAACGGAAAGAACTGTACCCTGCAGCGGAGCTGTAACATCGCCTGCAGCAGCAGCTGCCTTCGGAGCAGCCTTCGTAGCAGCCTTCGGAGCCGGTGCAACCGGAGCTACCGGAGCAGCGACCGGAGCGGAAGCAACAGAACCAACTTCTTCAACTTCTACGACATGTGCAACACCATCAACGGTGATATTGAATTTTTTAACAGACATTTTAACTATTGTACCTTTCTTTTATCTTAAGGAAGAGCTGCGGCTAATGCGGCCCCATTCGGAATCCTGGTTTAAAGGACGGATGCTTTTGATGACGAAGGAGCTTGCGCTCTTTCCGGTTGCGGCGGCGATCGCAGCTGCGATAACAGCTGTCAGAGCGCCATCGTCTTCGGGTTCAGCCGTTTCTGTTACGGTCTCAACTGGTGCCGGCGCAGCTTTTGTTGCTGGCGCCGGAGCCGATTTTTTCTGTGCGCCGTTAATGATAGCGGCGACAACATTGATGAGAACAGAAAGCAGCAACAGAACGAAGAAGACGACCGCGATTGAGAATACACAGACAGTAATTGCCTGAGGGATCGTTACTACATCTCCGTACATGATTCCTCCTTATAACGGCATGTTACCGTGTTTCTTTAACGGATGAGAAACTCTCTTTCCCTTCAGAGAAGCGAATGCTTCGATCAGGTGTTTACGTGTTTCATGCGGCATGATGACATCGTCAACATAGCCTCTGGAAGCTGCAACGTACGGGTTCATCATCAGATCCTGGTATTCAGCGATCTTCTTAGCTCTTTCAGCTACCGGGTCAGCAGCATTCTTGATGTCCTTGGAGAAGATGATGTTAGCAGCGCCTTCAGCACCCATAACAGCGATCTCTGTATCCGGCCAAGCGAAGACAACGTCAGCACCCAGGTGCTTGGAGCACATACCGATGTAAGCACCGCCGTATGCCTTACGAGTGATCAGAGTGACCATCGGTACACTTGCTTCTGAGTAAGCGTACAGCATCTTAGCGCCGTGACGGATGATACCACCATGTTCCTGAGATGTACCCGGCATGAAGCCCGGAACGTCTTCGATTGTCAGCATCGGAACGTTGAAGGAGTCACATGTGCGGATGAAGCGAGCAGCCTTATCTGCACCGTTGATATCGAGGGAACCACCGATAACTTTCGGCTGGTTAGCGATGACACCGACAGAAGCGCCGTTCAGACGGATGAAGCCGGTGATGATGTTCTTAGCGTAGTGTTCCTGAGTTTCGAAGAAGACACCGTTATCTGCTAAGGAGCGGATAACTTCCTTCATATCGTATGCCTTACGCGGATTTTCCGGAACGATTGTGTCGAGGTTTTCATCTTCACGGTTCGGATCATCGGAGGAAGCATATTCAGGAGCTGTTTCGTTGTTGTTCTGCGGCAGGTAGGACAGCAGTTCACGGATCTTGTTCAGGCATGCGTCTTCGTTTTCGCAAGCGAAGTGTGCACAACCGGAAATGGAGTTGTGAGCCATTGCACCACCGAGTTCGTTAGCAGTGACTTCTTCACCGGTGACACTCTTGATGACAGCCGGTCCTGTGATGAACATCTGGGAAGTGTTCTCAACCATGAAGATGAAGTCAGTGATAGCCGGGGAGTAAACGGCACCACCTGCGCACGGTCCCATGATAACGGAGATCTGCGGGATGACACCGGAAGCCAGTGTGTTGTTCTTGAAGAGCCAACCGTAACCGGCTAATGCGTCAACACCTTCCTGGATACGAGCTCCACCGGAGTCGTTGATGCAGACCATCGGAGCACCGACCTTCAGAGCAGCCTGCTGGCAAGCTGCGATCTTAGCAGCGTGCTGTTCGCCTAAGGAACCACCGACAACAGTGAAGTCCTGAGCGGCAGCGTAAACGAGACGACCGTTTACATAACCATGTCCGGTTACAACACCGTCACCGGCAAGTTCTTTCTTTTCCATGCCGAAGTTGGAGCAACGATGCTTAACGAACATACCTGTCTCGACAAATGTGTTTTCATCGAAGAATTTCTCGAGTCTTTCTCTTGCGGTGTATTTGCCGAGAGAGTGCTGTTTTTCAATAGCTTTCTCGCCGCCGCCAAGAGCTAACTGCTCTTTTTTCTTAAGAAGTTCCTCTTGTTTTTTTGTTGGCATTATTCTTTATCCTTTCTTATTTGTTTTCTTCCGGCTTGTATTTCAGTTTTTCCGGGATCTCATAGAGGCCGCCGGAGATCTCTGCGATCTCTTCGAGGGATTTCGCAGCAAGCAGGTCCTTTGTAGCGCGCTTCGGATCGATGTCCAGATCTTCCGGTAAAGCAACCTTGCCCTGACGGCGCAGTGTTTCGAGTTCGGAAGCGGAAACTGTTTCTCCGAGCGGAGTACCCTGGGCAACAGCACCCATGAGTTTAGCTCTTTCAGCCTTGTTCTGAGCTGTGTAGAGGTAAGCGATACCCTGTTCTGTAACGACATGAGTTACGTCTTCGCCGTACATCATGACCGGAACAGCGTCCATACCAGCGTCCTTACCGATCTTGACAGCATCGAGTTCCGGAACGAATGCCGGACCGAACTTGGAGGAGGACTTGACCATCTGGACGACCAGCTTACGGCCGGAAATGAGAGATCCGTTACCCGGTGCCATATCCTTCCAAGCCTTTGTTGTATGACGACGACCGCCTGTGGAGTTACCCATGTTCGGAGCACCGCCGAAACCGGATAAACGACCGTTGGTAACTGTGGAGGAGTTAGCGTCGTAGTCCATCTGCAGTGTGCCACCTAAGAAGAGGTCCATACCGTAGAGGCCTGCGCACTGTGCATATGCACGGTTGGAACGCAGAGAGCCATCCTTACCTGTGAAGAAGATATCGGAACGAGCTCTTGTGTATTTTTCCATACCGACTTCGCCACCGAACGCGCAGATCGATTTGACCCAACCGTCTTCGATAGCCGGGATAAGAGTCGGATGCGGGTTCAGGACCCAGTTCGTGCAGATCTTGCCCTTCAGTCCGAGTTCGTTACCGTATGTCGGGAGCAGAAGTTCGATAGCACAACCGTTGAAGCCGATACCATGGTTTAAGCTCTTGACTTCGTGCTTAGCGTAGATACCTTTGATTGTCATCATACCCTGAAGGACATGAGCATCCTGGATCTTGCGCGGATCTCTTGTGAAGAGCGGAACCATCGGATACGGTTTGTCAGCCTTGACGATGAAGTCAACCCAGTCAGACGGGATGTCGACACGCGGGAGGTCTTCTGTATCAACGATGTCGTTGACCTGAGCGATAACGATACCGTTCTTGAATGCAGCAGCTTCCGTGATCATCGGTGTGTCTTCTGTGTTGAAACCTGTGTACAGGTTACCGTTTCTGTCTGCCTTATCTGCAGCGATTAAGCAAACGTTCGGTGTCAGGTCGACATACATACGGGAGTAGAGCTCAAGATAAGTGTGGATAGCACCGATCTTCAGCTTGTGAGCAGCCAGCATCTGGGAAAGCTGAACGCTCTGTACGCCGGCGAAAGCGAAGTTGACCTCTTCGGCGATGCCTTCTTCAAAGAGCTGAAGGTGTTCGTCACGGGAGATCGAAGGAATGATCATGTTCAAATGATTGACTTTGTCCGGAGAGACTTTTGTCAGAGAAGCAGCAAGGAACGCAGCCTGCTTCTGGTTACAACCTTCAAGAACTACACGGTCATAAGGACGGATGGTAGCTTCGAGCAGACGGACGATGTCTTCAGTCGCAACGACTTTTCCGTCAGCGAAGGTGCACTGAGCCAATCTTTCCTGTTTGGATTGTTTTTGGGTTTCCCAGTTCATAGTTTTTTTCCTTTCCTTTGTACCCTCATGGTATAGATGTTGACTTATAACGTCTAATACATGAATTGGTATTTTTCTATAACTGCTGAGTTATGTCAGTACAGAGCACGGTCCCGTGTTGCCTGGGCTGATCACAGATCACTTCGTTTTCTGTGTCCTGCCTTTTTCCTATATCTATATATAGCGCCGCGGAGACATCGATCGCGGAGATATACGATTCAGGAAAAAAGCATCACCGTATTTCTGTTCTTACACGCAAAAAATACCATTCAGCTCATATAACGTAAAATACAATATTATGGATAAACAAATATCTTGTATGTTATGATTAACGAGTTTGATCACATATATAGCTTAATTTGGGCTTTTCAAAGTAACTTTAATTAGTAAAATGTAATTATTATTACAAATCCGATAACATAAATGATAAAATACTTTTGAGGTCAAGTTTATGAACTATCACAGCTTGTTTTATTTCAAAAAAGTAGCCGAACTACAACATCTGACCAAAGCTGCAGAAGAGCTTTATGTTGCTCAGCCTTCCCTGAGCCGGTCGATCTCCTCGCTCGAAGACGAACTCGGGGTAAAACTCTTTGACCGTGTCGGAAAGAACATCGTTCTGAATGATTTCGGCCGCATCGTTCTGCGTCATGCGGATGCGATCTTTAAAGAGGAAGAAGCCATCTACTCCGAGATCGCGGATTATAAAAAGGAAGGCGTAAAAGTCGTCCGTCTCTCCATGCGCGCCGGCACCCAGCATTTAGGCGAGCTCCTCAGCGGATTCGTTAAGATCCATCCGGATATCAAGGTCTCAACTCTGCAGGGCTACGTTTCCAAGGAACAGTACGATAAGCTTGATTTCACGATCTTTGCCCGCAACCGGAAAAAAGAAGATCCGGGCGAACACCTTCTGTATACGGAACGCATCCTGGTCGCCTTACCGATCGACCATCCGCTGGCCAGCCACAAGAGTATTGACATCCACGAACTGGAAGATCAGCGCTTCCTGTCTCTGCCGAAAGGCAACGCGATGCGTGATCTGCTGGATGAATACTGTCATAACGCCGGCTTTGAACCGAATATTTTCATCGAATGCGACTCCGCCGAGACCGTCCGCAAGACGTTGCGTCTGGGCGGCGTGATCTCGCTCGTACCGGAGATCTCCTGGGATCACATCTCGACTGAGACCACCGTCCTGCGTCCGTTAAGCAAGCCGGAAGGCAAACGTTATCTTTATCTTGCCGAACGGAATAAGGCTTACCTGAGTGATTCCGCAAGGATCTTCCGCAAGTACATGCTGGAGTATTTCAAGAATCTGGAAAGTTCCTACAATAAAAAACCGGCTGCCGGTCCCTACGGAAAGTCCGTGGGAGGCAAGACCGTATATTGAGAACACTCACAAACATAGGGATGCAGGAAAGCATCCCCTTTTTTACGTTTATAACAATTCCTTTATGACAATAGAAACGAAATAGTAGTTTTCTCCCCACCGCTTCTGTAGTATCGTTACATTGTTTAAAACCGAGGTACAACAATGAACAGTTTCGTAACTGCGTTAAGCGCCGTATTCCCGATGTTCTGCATGCTGGGATTGGGCGTCTTCCTGCGGCGTACAGGCTTTCTCGATAAAAACACACTGGAGAAGATGAACAAGCTGTGTTTCAAAGTCTTTCTCGCCTGCAACATCTACTACAATAT
Source organism: Erysipelotrichaceae bacterium (assembly GCA_030536365.1). GTDB lineage: Bacteria > Bacillota_I > Bacilli_A > Erysipelotrichales > Erysipelotrichaceae > RGIG5669. The sequence goes on from JAUNQE010000013.1 coordinate 7,634, forward strand.
CTGCAAGGTCAATATTGCTGAGGTCTTCGACGCGAAGCTTCTGTTTTACGCGATCGCCAGCCAGTTTCTGATCCTGCTTCTTTCCCTGCTCGTCTCCCTGCCCTTCGCTTCCGCGAAAAAACGCCGCGGTGCTCTGGCGCACGGCGTCTTCCATACGAACTTCGTCATTTTCGGGACACTGATCGGAACGGCGATCTGCGGCGAGGGCAATATCGGCAGCATCGTGCTTCTGATCGCGATCATCGTTCCCTTCCAGAACGTCATCTCCGTCATCCTGCTTGAGCACTTCCGCGAAGGCGAATACACTTCCTCACTGAAGAACACCATTCTTTCAGTCGTGAAGAATCCCTACGTCATCGCTGCCCTGCTCGGTTTCACGACACAGCTGCTCCATATCCACTGGCCGGATTTCCTTTCCGGGATCTTCCGCGATCTGGGACGCTGCGGAACGCCGGTCGCGCTGATCGCCATGGGCGGACTGTTCAATTTCAGTTCGATCAAAGATAACCTGAGGCCGATCCTTGTCGGTGTCGTAAGCCGTCTGGTGTTGGTGCCGGCTCTGCTGATCCCGCTGACCGTGAGGCTCGGTTTCCGGGGCAGCGCCTTCGTCGCTCTCATGTGCATCTTCATCGCGCCCTGCGCAACAACATCCTTCAACCTGGCCAGCCAGATGGATTCCGATGCCGATCTTGCCAGCCAGCTCGTCGTCTTCACCTCCGTCTGCTCCCTCTTCACGATCTTCCTCTGGATCTACAGCCTGAGCAGTCTGGGGCTTTTCTGAGAAATGCGACAAAGCATATTAAAGGGAGGCTTTCGCAGCCTCCCTTTTGTATTCCTCTTATCTATTTTCCGAGAGTGATCTTCCGCTTGTTTTCAAGCCAGTTATAAAGATCCTCATAGACCTTCTCACGGTCGAGCTCGTTCAGGATCTCATGACGGTCATCCGGATAGAGCTTGATATTGACGTCGGTCATTCCGGCTTCCTTGAACTTCGTGCAGGAAGTGATGACGCCTTTTCCGTAGGCGCCGACCGGATCCTGTTCTCCGGAAACGAAGAAGACCGGTAGATCCTTCGGGATCTTCGCGATATTCTTCTGCTCATCCTCGATCGCGTTGAACAGGAACTTGTAGCCGTTCAGCGTGAAACGGAAAGTGCAGCGCGGTTCCTTCAGATAGGTATCGACGATCTTTTCATCCTTGCTGAGCCAGTCGACCCGGGTGCGTTTCGGGAAGCGCTCATTATAGCTTCCGAAAGCGATCTTCTCAACGGTGCCGCTGCGGTGTTTCTCGCCCTTGAAGGCGCCGATCAGATTGCAGACGAATTTGCCGGCTGTCAGCACAGGCTGATCGGTCCAGCCGGTGCCCATGATGATGACCCCGTCAACATCCTCTCCCCAGCGCTCGATATACTGGCGTACCAGGAAGGAGCCCATGGAATGGCCAAGGAAGAAGTACGGGAGATCAGGATATTCCGCTTTTGTTTTTTCGTGAAGCTGACGGATGTCCTTTAATACATCCTCGCTTCCGGTCTTGCCGAAATAGCCGTATTCACTTTCATCATTCACAGAGAAACCGTGTCCGAGATGGTCTTCACCGACAACGACATACCCTTTTGAACTCAGATAATTCGCAAAATCGTCATAACGGTCGACGAATTCCTGCATGCCGTGGATGATCTGCAGGACAGCGACCGGTTTTTCCGCTTCCCAGCGCAGAGAATAGATCTCGTTCTTACCGTTGACGGAAGGATAACGGTATTCGAATTTACCCGGCATGATTGCGCTCCTCGATATCCATGATCAGTCCCACACGGCGGGCGTGGCGTCCGCCTTCGAACTCGTTGGTCAGGAAGGCGTCAACGATCATCTTGGCAAGCTCCGCGCCGACGACACGGGCACCGAACGCCAGCATGTTGGCGTTGTTGTGGTTGCGTCCCATCTTGGCGGAATACGGTTCGCTGCAGCAGACACAGCGGATGCCCCTGACCTTATTGCAGGCAAGCGAGATCCCTACGCCGGTACCGCAGATCACGATGCCGAGATCCGCTTCCCCGTCTCTGACAGCGTTGGCTGCCTGTTCTCCGGCGATCGGATAGTCAAAGCTTTCGTAGGAATTGGTACCGAAATCCAGGACCTCGTACTGGTATTTCTGTTCAATATACTCCTTGATCTCCTTTTTCAGATCGACCGCGGAGTGGTCATTTCCCATAGCGATTTTCATGATACTTTTCCTCTGCTTTCCTTTTTCATTATAACCGAAACCGGACAGGACAACGCAGAGATAAAAGCTGTGCTAAAATTAATAATGACAAAGGAGCAATCTACAATGAACGCTAAAGAAAAATATAATTACTGGCTCAGCCGTCTCGCCGACGGAGATCCTTTAAAAGAGGAACTGCTCGCGATCGCGGATGACGAGAAAGAGATCGAGGAACGCTTCTATCTCGACCTGACCTTCGGAACTGCCGGTCTGCGCGGCATTCTGGCTGCAGGCACTAACCGCATGAACTATCTGACAGTCGGAAGAGCGACTCAGGGCATCGCCAACTACATCAAGACCTTTGGTATCGAAGCCCGCAAAAAAGGCGTCGTCATCGCTCATGACTGCCGTTACAAATCCCGTGAATTCTGTCTGCTGACTGCCCGTATCCTGGCAGCCAACGGCATCAAGGCATATATCTTCGACGATCTGCGCACGACCCCGGAACTCGCCTTCATGGTACGCAATCTGGGAACGATCTCCGGCATCAACATCACCGCCAGCCATAACCCTCAGGAGTATAACGGCTATAAGGCCTACTGGCAGGATGGCTGCCAGGTCAGCGCGGATGTCGCGGAAGGCATGTTGAAGGAGATCGGAAAGCTCGATTATTTCGACGGTATCCAGAAGATGGATTACGACGATGCGGTGCTCGCCGGGCTGATCGAAGTCCTGGACGAATCAAAGGACCGCGAATATCTTGACCTTGTTGAAAGCTGCAAGGTCCACGAAGGTGACGAACTGGCGCTCGATCTGCCGATCGTCTACACACCGCTGAACGGTGCCGGTGCGATCCCCTTCGCCGTCATGATGAAGGAACGCGGTTTCACCAACTGGCATATCGTTGAGGAACAGCGTCTGCCGGACCCGGAATTCACAACAGTCGGCTACCCGAACCCGGAAGACCCGAAAGCCTTCAAGCTCGCCGAGGAACTCGGACGCAAGGTCGGCGCGGAAGTCCTGATGGCGACAGACCCGGATGGTGACCGCTTCGCGATCGAACTGCGCAATGAAAACGGCGATTACGTTCCGCTCAACGGCAACCAGACCGGATATCTTCTGGTCAATTATCTTCTCGAAGGCCACAAGGATGCCGGCACACTTCCGGAAAACGGAGCGATGGTCAAATCGATCGTTACTTCCAATCTCTCCGCGATCATGGCAAATGCCTACGGCGTGAAGATGTTTGAGGCGCTGACCGGATTCAAGAATATCTGCGGACGCATTCCGGATCTCGAGAAAATGGGACTGAAATACATGTTCGGCTATGAGGAATCGATCGGCTACGCCGCCTGCCCGGAGATCCGTGATAAAGACGGTATCAGCGCCGGCATGCTGGTAGCGGAAGCAGCCGCTTACTATAAGAAACAGGGCAAGACCCTCTTCCAGGTCCTCAATGAGATCTATGAAAAATACGGCTGGGTCGCCGAAGATGAACCGAACATCGTTCTCAAAGGCATCGAGGGCAGCAAGCGCATCGCCCACATGATGGACGATCTGCGTGCGCATCCGATCACCGAAGTCAACGGCCATAAAGTCATCAAGCTGATCGACTATAAGTCCGGCTATGAAGATATCCCGGCGTCGAATGTCCTGCGTTACTTCCTCGATAACGATGCCTGGTTCGCGATCCGCCCGAGCGGAACCGAACCGAAGATCAAATTCTACTTCTACGCTATGGGCAAGGACCGTGAAGACGCGATCGCCGTGAACAAAGCGATCAAAGACGAAGTGTTCGCCCGCGTGAATTCTGTCGACTGATCTGTCGTTTCAGAACAAACAGAAACAGCAGCCGGATCCAGAAACGGATCCGGCTTTTCAGTTGTTTCCGGGAAGACGGAGATCATCGCACGCCTGCTCAAAGAAGCCAGAAGACAGTCACAATACGCAAAAGACACCGGGCCGGTGTCTTTTTCGTCAGAGTGCGGATCTGGAAATTATTGATCCCGTAATTCCCGGTTTTCCTTCTTCCAGCGATAGTATTCCGCTGTCAGAGGGGTATAGCCGAGCCTTTTCAGCTGTTCATAGGTGATGCGGAAGTTGCCTTTGCGGTGTCTTCCGGAAGAGAGATAGCGCAGGTATTCCTGCATGCAGCGGTCGATCTCTTTCAGACCGTCCGTGCGGGTCAGAAGCGGAAAATAGAAGCGGGACCAGGTAAAATCATTCGTTCCGCTGAGATCGAAGAACTTGTAGTCAAAGCTGCGGATCATTGAGGAAGCAGCTTTTTCAAACGCAGTCCCCTTCCGTTCCATGCCGCGGCGGATCTTCCGTGCCTTGCGGCGGATCTTCGCTTTCATCTTTTTTACAGTAACAGCGGACAGATCGATCTCTCCCCGGTGCCAGGAAAAACCGAGGAACTCCCACGGTTCCCCGGGCTGCGAGACATGCAGCTTCTCCGGATTCAGTTCCAGTTTTTTCTCTGCAAGCTCCGCCTTCAGCAAAGCATCATACTTTTCTTTCTGCGCTTCGTCTTCGTAGAAGATCAGGATATCATCGGAATAGCGGAAATACGGGATCTCCGCTTCCGCGAACAGGAGATCCAGGCTGCGCAGATAGAAATTGGCAAAGAAGCTTGCCAGCGGAACTCCGGCCATCGCGCCATGCTTCTCACGGATCACCTCACCGTTATAGCGACAGCGGTCTTCTGTCAGCAGTTTTTCCAGAAAAGCATAAAGCGCAGGATCGTCCCGCAGGACTTCTTTCAGGATCTCCAGCAGCTGGGGGACATCGATCGAATTAAAGTAATTCCGGATATCGAATTTCACGGCGATCCTGTCATCGATCTCCGGGATCTTCCGGATCCGGTCAAAAGCCGTCTTTGCGGTGATACGGCGGCGGAAGGAATAGCAGTTCTCCGACAGTTCCCCGTCATAGCGGTAAAGCAGCCAGGCAAGCATCTTCAGGATCCAGGTCTCTTCTCTGTTAAAACAGTAAACAGTCCGTTTCTTATTGGAACCGGCTTTTGAAAGGATACGTTTTTCCGGTAAAGAAAAGGAAAGCGTTTCTGCCGGCAGCAGACAGGCTTTTTCCGCAAGAAAAAGATCCAGCTCCCGCAGCTCCTTTTTGCTGAGCTGTCCGTGTTCGTTTTTCCAGTCGCGGAACTCCTGCCAGCGGGCGGGTTCACGCAGTTCATCGAGAAGGCTTTTCATAAACAAAAAAGAAAGAGAAAACGCTTTGAAGTAAGCTGTGCTTACGATACCGGACGGTACCTGATCCAACTGCCTGCAAAGTGTTTCCGGGGATCAGGCTGCGGCCGCCGCAGGCGCAATGAATGCTTTTCTCTTTCTGTTTATTCCTCAGATCACAGGTATTTATGCAATCTGTCGGAAATGTATTCGGTGGTGTTCGGATAGTGCTCAACGAAGTTCAAAAACGGAATGCCGCGTTTTTCGGCCTCTTCCCGGCTCCAGCGGTATTCACGATGCGCGGTCGTTGTCTTTCCGATCAGCATCAGAATGAGCTTTGGGGATTCGCCGTCGCAGATGACGATCGAATAATCCATGAACCGGCCTTCGCCTCCCAGTTCCTTCGGGGAAACGTTTTCACGCACCTTGTATTGCGGAAATTCATTTGCCAGCACATTCAGGATGCGCTGACGGCTGGTCAGCCCGTCTTCTGTTTCTTTCAGATACTCGGCCTTTTTCGTTTCTTCCGCTTCTTTCTTCTGAACTTCCGTCTGGAATTCATCGACGGCTTTCTTCAGTTCACCCGCGTGCTCGTTGATCGTGTCTTTCAGAGAATTGAAAAGAGCGGCAGCCTTTTCCTTATTCTCCTCGGTAGCGATCTCTTTCAGAGCTTCAGTGCCTTCTTTGAGCAGTTTGTCTAGCAGTCCCATGATTTTTCCTCCTGCAAGAATAACAGCTCCCCGGAAAACCGGAGACAGAGGATGGATGATGTGGTGGTTCTTCTTTCTTTTATCATACCATACTCATACAGAAGGAAACAGACAGATCAGATGTACTTTCCGGTGATACTGTAAGGATTACAGCGGACTTCTTCCGGTGTGCCGCAGGCAACGATCCTGCCGCCGTCTTCTCCGCCTCCCGGACCCATATCGATCAGATAGTCCGCGCTGCGGATCACATCAAGGTCATGTTCGATGACGAGCACGGTAGCGCCGTTGTCGATCAGCGTATGGAAGACCTGCAGGAGCGTTTCGATATCCTGCGGATGCAGACCGATCGTCGGTTCATCGAAGACAAAGACCGAATCATTCTGCTGACGTCCCATTTCACTGGCAAGTTTCAGACGCTGGGCTTCGCCGCCGGATAAGCTCGGCGTCTCCTCACCCAGGGTCAGGTAACCCAGTCCGAGATCACGCAGGATCTCCAGTTTCGGGCGGACAGCGCTGAGATCCTTGCAAAAACGCACAGCGGTGCTGACATCCATATCCATGACTTCCGGAAGGGAACGGGTCTCTCCGGCTTTGTTGGTAAAGCGGATCCTTTTCGCCGTTTTGGAATAACGGGAGCCGCGGCATTCCGGACAGGGGATATCGACATCCGGCAAAAACTGCACGTCTAGTGAGATCTCACCGGTCCCGTCGCAGACAGGACAGCGCAGAGAACCGGTATTATAGGAGAAGTCCCCGGCTTTATAGCCCAGGGCTTTTGCTTCCTTCGTGCGTCCGTAGATCTTGCGCAGTTCATCGTGCACGTTGGCATAGGTAGCGACAGTCGAGTGGACATTGATGCCGATCGGGGTCGCGTCGATCAGTTTGATATGACGGATGCCTTCCGCTTCGATGCGGCGGATATGCGCCGGCATCGCTTTGCCGTTGCACAGGGAATCAAGACCCGGCACCAGGCTTTCAAGGACCATCGTCGTTTTTCCTGAACCGGAAACGCCGGTCACGACAGTCAGCTTGTTTTTGGGGATGCGAACCTGCAGCGGATGCACGGTATGGATCTGTTCTGTTTCCAGAAGGATCTCCCCTTTCGTGAAAAGATCTTCCTTCTTTGTCACATGGACCGGCTCACGGCCGAGATATTTTCCGATCAGGGAACGCGGATCCTTTTCGATCTCTTCGACCGTTCCTTCGGCGACGACTCTGCCGCCTTCGGCACCGGCCTGCGGACCGAGTTCGATCAGCCAGTCGGATTCCTTCAGGATCTGGGTATCATGGTCGACCAGGAGCACGGAGTTTCCGTCTCCAACGAGGTCATGCATGACGGCGTTAAGACCGAGGATGTTTGCCGGATGCAGTCCGATCGAGGGCTCATCCAGAACATATAAGACACCGGTCGTGCGGTTGCGGACCGCTCTGGCCAGCTGCATACGCTGACGCTCACCGGTCGAAAGCGTATAGGAGGCACGATCCAGGGTCAGATAACTGAGACCGAGGTCCATCAGCCGTTTAGCGACTTCGAGATAAGATTCGCAGATATTCTTCGCCATCTCCCGCATCTCTTCAGGGAGGGAATCCGGGACTTTCTTTACCCATTCGATCGATTCCTTCAGGCTCATCTGACAGGCCTGGTCGAGCGAGATCCCCATGATCTTCGGGGCTCTGGCAGCTTCGGACAGACGGGTCCCGTGACATTCCGGGCAGACATCTTCCTTTAAGAATTTTTCGACCCGTTTCATGCCCTTTTCGTCCTTGACCTTGCTGAGGGCATTTTTTACGGTCGCAATCGCGCTGTAATAGGTAAAATCCATCTCGGTCGCGATCGGGTTGGACTTGTCCTTGGGGCGGTAGAAAATATGTTTCTTGACCATCGGACCGTCATAGACGATCTCTTTTTCCTCATCGGTCAGATCCTTAAAAGGAACGTCTGTACGCACGCCCATTGCCCGGCAGACATCGGTCATCAAAGACCACATCAGAGAGTTCCAGGGGGCTACAGCTCCCTCATCGATCGTCAGGTCCTCGTTCGGGATCAAGGTGCTGCGGTCAACGGTGCGCACCATGCCGGTGCCGCCGCAGCATTTGCAGGCGCCCTGGGAGTTGAAGGCAAGCTCTTCCGCTCCGGGTCCGTAAAAGTGTTCCCCGCATTCCGGGCAGACGATCTCCTGCATGGTCGCGACCGCGAAGCTCGGTCTCTGGTAATGGCCGTTGGGACAGCGGTGGCTGGCAAGACGGGAGAACATTAAACGCAGACTGTTGAGCAGTTCCGTCCCGGTGCCGAAAGTGGAACGGATGCCCGGGACCGAGGGACGCTGATGCAGAGCCAGCGAAGCCGGAACATAGAGGACATCATCGACATCGGCGCGGGAAGCCTGGGTCATGCGTCTTCTGGTATACGTTGATAAGGATTCAAGGTACCGGCGGGAGCCTTCCGCATAAAGAACGCCCAGCGCCAGCGAGGATTTTCCCGAACCGGATACGCCGGCTATGCCGACGATCTTGTTCAGCGGGATATCCACATCGATATTTTTCAGATTGTGCACGCGGGCGCCGCGCACCAGGATCTTATCCGGGGTCTCTTTCTTCATACGCTTCCTCCTGCCGGGTTCAAACAATACCAATTTTATCGTTTATTCCCTGCACGGACAAGGAATGCGCACAAAAAGAAAAGATCCCTTTCGGGATCTTTTCAGCTCGCGCTATTCGATCGAAATGACTTTCTTTTCCGGAAGCTTCTTTTCTTCCTGCTTCGGAACCGTCAAGGTAAGGACACCGTTTTCGTACTTCGCTTTGATCTGCTCCTCGGTGACCTCTTCACCGACATAGAAGCTTCTCTGCATCGTACCGGCATAACGTTCCTGACGGATCAGTTTACCGCTCTTGTCTTTTTCATCTTCATCCAGACCCTTGGCAGCGGTAATGGTCAGATAACCGTTCTTCAGTTCAATACTCAGTTCGTCCTTCTTGAAGCCCGGCAGATCGATATTGACCTCGTAATGGTCTTCGTGTTCGCGGACATCTGTCAGCATCATGCGGTTCGCATGTTTGCCGTAAAGCTTGTGTTCGGCCTCGTTGCCGAAACCTCTGAACAGATCGAAATCATTCATCCAGTCATCAAATAAATTCTCATTGAATAATGTAGGTAACATAGTTTTTATCCTCCTTTACTCTTTTTCATTGTTCCTGTGGAACTATGTTTCCGAGCAAGGGACCGGAGGGTTTGGATTCTATATTTCCTGTAGGATCTTCTCTGTTCCTTTGTTCAACTATGTTATAACTCTTTGTTTTAGCACTGTCAAGTATAGAGTGCTAATTTTTAAAATTTTTTTGAGGTCGTTTTGGGCGTGAAAACGTTTGTTCCGGGAGATAAAAAACAGCCGGAAACTTATCGTTTCGGATAAGCCTCCGGCAGCTTTCTTATCTGTTTTTCAGATCCACTCGAGCTCTTCAACAGTGCGCTCGTTGATGACGTCGCCCGTATTCAGTGTGCTCTTCGGTTCAAGAAGCAGCACATCCGCCGTCTCGTCGGCTTTGGGGCAGTGTTCCACGCCTTTGGGAACGATGAAGAACTCTCCTTCCTTCACTTCGACATCGCGGTCACGGAACTGGATCGTGATGGCGCCGCGGACGACCATGATCAGCTCATCCTCGGTCTCGTGTTTGTGCCAGGTGAATTCGCCGTTGAACTTGGCAGCCTTGACATAGCAGTCATTGAGGTCGCCGATGATCTTCGGGCTCCAGCAGTCGGAGAACTTCGCGTATTTCTCCGCAAGATTGACAACTTTATTCATGAACTAAAACTCCACTGTATCCGGGTCGTGATTCCCGCCCATGTTGCTGAGGCCGTCAAGGGCAGCCATCTCCTCCGCGGTCAGAGTGAAACCGAAGAGATCGAGATTGGCTTTCATGCGGGATTCATGTACGGATTTCGGGATCGGCAGCACATCATGCTGCAGACAGAAGCGCAGGCAGACCTGGGCGACACTGACATTGTGGGCATTGGCGATCTTGTTGATGGTCTTGTCCGAAAAGATCGTCGTCCGGCCTAACGGACTCCAGGCTTCAACAAGGATCCCTTTCTCCTTACAGAAGGAGACCGTTTCAAACTGCAGCCAGCCGGGATGGAATTCGAGCTGGTCGACCATCGGTTCGATGCGGGCTGTCTCGTAAAGGTCTTCGATATGGTGCTTCAGGAAATTGCTGACACCGATCGCGCGGACACGTCCGCTGAGATAAAGATCTTCAAGCGCTCTCCAGGTCTCCTGGTTGAGTTTCTTCGCCTCTTCCGGAGCGAACTGGCGGGTGTTTGCCGGCCAGTGGATCAGATAGAGGTCAAGATATTCGAGGCCAAGGTTTTCAAGAGTCTTATCGAAGGCGGCCATCGTTTTATCGTAGCCCCTGTCCGCGTTCCAGAGCTTGCTGGTGATGAAAAGATCGGAGCGTTTCAGCTCTTCCTCCTCTTCCAGGAACCTCGCGACAGCCTTGCCGACTTCCTTTTCGTTCTTATACAGGCTGGCCGTATCGATCAGACGATAGCCTGCTTTTAATGCGTGATAGACACTGCGGTAAGCCTCTCCCCCTTCCTCGAGATAGGTACCGTAGCCGACACAGGGCATCTTTACGCGGTTGCGTAAGACGAACGGTTCTTCTAATGAGCGGATCATTCGACAGTCACCGATTTCGCGAGGTTACGCGGTTTATCCGGATTCAGGCCCTTGTTGACAGACATGTAGTAACCCAGAAGCTGCAGGGAAGGTACGGTCAGCAGCGTGGTGAAATGGGAGTCTGTGCGCGGGATATAGATCGTGAAGTCCACTGTGTCTTCAATCGAATAATGACCATAGCTCGTGATCCCGACCAGGTAGCCGCCGCGGCTCTTGACCTCGATCATGTTGCTGAGGGTCTTTTCATATAATTCGTTCTGGGTGGAAACGCCGATCACGAGCGTTCCCTTTTCGACCAGGGAGATCGTGCCGTGTTTCAGTTCACCGGCAGCGTAGGCTTCGGAATGGAGATAGGAGATCTCCTTCATCTTCAGGGAGCCTTCGAGACAGGTCGCGTAGTCCATGCCTCTGCCGATATAGAAGATATCGCGGTTGTTGCCGAACTTGGCAGCGAACCACTGCAGTCTTTCCTTGTCTTCCAGGCTCTTGGAGATCTTTTCCGGAAGCGCGGAGAGCTCATCGATATATTTCTTATATTCTTCTTTGTTGATCTTGCCGCGGACATAGGCAAAGCGGACCGCGAGACAATACACCGCCATCAGCTGGGCGCTGTAGGCTTTGGTAGTCGCGACCGCGATCTCCGGACCGGCAAGGGTATAGAAGACATTGTCTGCTTCTCTGGCGATCGAGGAACCGACGACGTTGACGATGCCCAGGGTCTTCACGCCCTGACGTTTGGCTTCACGCAGAGCCGCTAAGGAATCGGCAGTCTCACCGGACTGGGAGATGACGATCACAAGCTCGTTCTCACCGAGGATCGGATTGCGGTAACGGAATTCGGAAGCGAGTTCGACCCGGACCGGGATACGGGAAAGATCTTCAATGACATACTGCGCCGCAACTCCGACATGGTAGGCGCTGCCGCAGGCAACGATCGTGATGTGAGCGATCGAACGGATCTCCTCCTCGTCAAGATGGATATCCTTAAGGTCGATCTCCTGACCGTCACAGACGGAATGCAGGGTATCCTCAACGGCCTTGGGCTGTTCGAAGATCTCCTTCATCATGAAATGCTCGTAACCGCCCTTTTCCGCTGCTTCCGCATCCCAGGTGATCTCGGTGATCTCTTTTTCGATCTGTTCGCCGTCGATGTTGTAGAAGGTCACGCCGCCCTTGGAGAGGCAGGCGAGTTCCATGTTGTCGATATAGTATACGTGACGTGTATGTTTCAGGATCGCCGGCGCGTCACTGGCGGCGAAAGATTCGCCTTCGGTCACGCCGATGATCATCGGAGAATCCTTGCGGGCAAGGTAGATCTCACCCGGACGGTCCTTGAAGAGAACAGCCAGAGCATAGGAGCCGCGGATGCGCATCATAGCCCGGCGCAGAGCACCGATCGGTGTCTCGTCGTATTTATGACGGTAGTATTCGATCAGGTTGACCGCGATCTCGGTATCTGTCTGAGAATAGAAAGTATACTGGTGTCTTTCAAGCTTTGAACGGATCTCCTGATAGTTTTCGATGATGCCGTTATGGACAGCAACGACTTCCGCGTGCAGGGATTCGTGCGGATGCGCGTTGTTTTCCGATGGTTCGCCATGAGTCGCCCAGCGGGTATGGCCGATACCGCAGTCGCCTTTCAGGCTCTTACCTTCGTTGGTCTTTTCCGCCAGGACTTTCAGACGTCCTTTGGCACGGACGACTTCGATGTCGCCTTCACCGTCACGTACGGCAAGGCCGGCAGAGTCATATCCGCGGTATTCAAGTTTTTCCAGTCCTTCCAGCAGGATCGGGGCAGCCTGTTTCTGTCCGTTATATGCAACGATTCCGCACATAAAGATACCTCCCAAAAATACTTTTTTATTATAACGCGAAAAAAACTCCTGAAAAAAGGCTAACAAAGTCTCACTTGCGATATTTTACGAGAAAAATATACCAGCGGTTTACTGACAAAGAAAAAAAGCGATGTTATAGTTAATCCGAAGAAAGGAGGACATACCCCGTGAAAGCATTTATGTCCCGTCAGTTGGATCTGAGAGCCATTACATGCAATCCGTTACTCCCGGTAGCGCTGGGAGAGGATAGCTATTTTGATAATGCTTCTGCAGGGTGTATGATCCGGCTTCGTTAGTTCGGTCCATCGGTTTTCGATCCGTCTTCAGGAAAACAGCCACTCACCCGCGCAGAAGCCAGTGAGTGGTTTTTTGTTGAAAGGAGAAGGAAGAAAATGAACAACATACCTCGGATCGATGTGATCCGGACCGGTGAAATATATCCAGATTTCGGAAAGAAAAAGGTTATTCCGTAAAAGAAGTACAGGAAGTGCTTGGTTTTAATACACCTCAGGCAATCTTCAAATGGCAGCGGGGAGAATGTCTGCCAACAGTGGACAATCTCGTGATCCTTGCTGAAATATTTGGAGTACAGCTGAATGAAATACTGGTGATCACAAGGGGAGACGGGTAAAGGCCCTTCTCCCCGGCGATAAGGCAGATCTCTCTGTAGCATAAAGGAAAATGCAGCAGTCTTCTAAGCCGCTGATCCGGGTTCGAGTCCCGGCGGGGAGTCCGACGAATACGGGATTGATGAAATGGTAGACGTGAGGGCCTTAAAATCCCTTGGGGGTGACCCGTGCCGGTTCGAGTCCGGTATCCCGTACCATCATGCCCTGATGTCGAAATGGTAAACGAAGCGGTTTCAGAGACCGTCGCAGCAATGCTTGAGGGTTCGAGTCCCTCTCAGGGCACCATTCGGGGAATAGCGCAATTTGGTAGAGCACCTGATTTGGGATCAGGAGGTTACAGGTTCAAATCCTGTTTTCCCGACCATATCGGCGAGTATGCGAATTGGCACAGCATGCAGTCTAAGATACTGCCGTTTGTGGGTTCGAATCCCACCTCGCCGACCATACAGCTGGCGGCTGGTCAGGATCAGGCCCGGGGTCATAACCCAGGTTAAGCCGGTGCAACTCCGGCGCGCAGCAACCATAGAAACAGAAAGGAGGAAATGAATGCAGTACAAAAGCTATCAGCATATCGAAAGACTGGGAAGAGAAGAAGTTGAAGGTATCCTTGAAGGAAAATGTTACATCCAGCCAAAGATTGACGGAACAAATGGCGTTCTTTTTCTCGGCGATGATGGGGTCGTTCATGCCGGAAGCAGGAAGAAAGAACTCACTCTTGAGGATGATAACGCCGGGTTTTGCAAAAAGCTGACCGGCAACAGCGCTATCTTATCCTATCTGCAGCAACATCCGGATCATTATCTGTTTGGGGAATGGCTCATACCGCATACGATCCGTTTCTACAACGAAGATTCCTGGCAGCAGTTCTACATCTTTGACGTATTCGAGCTTTCCGGGGAGAATGGAAGATATCTCAGCTATGAGGAATATGTCCCGCTGCTGGAAGAATACGGTCTAACCTATATCCCTTGCCTAGCTGTCCTCGACCACCCTCAGGAGGAACAGCTCGCTGAGCTTCTGGTAAAGAACCATTATCTGCTGGCAGAAGATCGAACCGGTGAAGGGATCGTAATCAAGAATTACGACTACAAAAACCGTTTCGGCCGTACCGTATGGGCGAAGATCGTTGCGGATGAATTCTTTAAAAAGAACAATAAGATCCGGAGGCAGGATCACGAAGCAAAGGACAGCACCTGGGAGAAAAAGATCACAAGCACTTACATCACTGAAGCAGTCGTTCATAAAGAGTACGCCAAGATCATGAACGAGTATCCCGAGGCAAGCAGGCAGGAGATCATCGGGCGTGTTCTCAACGCTGTTTATCTGACGTTCATAGAAGAAGATCTGATAACAGCAGTCAAGACAAACAAGAATCTCGTCTTGGATTTCAACCGTGTCAAAAGCGAAAGCAATGCACTCGTCAAAGAATACATCCCGGAGCTCTTCGGCAACAACTGGCAAAGAGAGTAAATCGCAGTGATTTGCTCTCTTTTTAAAAGGACGGATAAAAGGAAATCCATTATAATGAGGATGAGGTGAGCTATGGCAAACTATATCATCATTGCAGGCCTTCCCGGTTCCGGGAAGACGAGTCTTGCGCATCAATTGGAAAAACAATATGAAGCGGTTTTTCTGAAGAGCGACAGTTATAAGCATACCGAGACCAATCAAAACGGCGAGAAGATCATTGTCACCGACTTCGAACAGATGAAGAAGGACGCGGATGAGCTTCTGGAAAAAGAGACTTCTGTCGTTCTGATGGCCTCGAACCTGACCGAGAAAAGACGCCGTTTCCTTTTGAGGGATATCAGCGGTTTCCGTCATAAACGGGTCTGTTATCTGACTCTCCGCGAATATTCCGCCTGCATGCGGGAACTCGAAGAACGCGGCTCAACGATCGCCCTGACGCTGCAGGACAGCCTCTACCGCTCCTTTGAGACTCCCTATTACTGCGAGGGCTGGGACGAGATCCATCTCGTCTATCCCGACCACAACGAAACTTCCAAAGGAAAGAGCGAAGGCTACTATCAGAATTTCCTGAACTACGGTCAGGACAATCCCCACCATCTCGAGTCACTGGGGGAACACCTGAAGATGACCGGTGATAAACTGCTCTTTACCGGCGACCCGGAACTGATCACCGCCGGCTATCTGCACGATATCGGAAAACCCTTTGCCCGCACCTATGGGGAACCCGGGGAAGACGGCGTAAGGATCGCCCACTATTTCGGCCATGCCGGGGTCGGCGCTTATGAATCGCTGTTCTTCGATATGGAGGGCCTCGACAAGCTGCGTATCTCCTGGCTCATCAGCCAGCACATGAAACCGCTTGACTGGCGGCGCAGCGGCTCCAAGAACGGCGCGGAAAAAGCGAAACGCCGCTGGGGTGAGGACTTATTCTACGAGATCAAACTCCTTTCCGAAGCCGATGAATCCAGCAAGATCAAAGATCTGGAAAGGATCTGAAACGATGCCTGTGCCTGAGGAAGAAAAGATCGAGGAATTAAGAGAAAAGCTCAAGGACTATTACGGGACCGCGATGGTCTCAGGCATGCCGATGGCAGTCATCGATCTCGCGAAGCTCGAGAATATGGATGACGAAGAGATCCTCGAGGAAGCGGAAAAGAATCATATCCGGTAAACACAAAAAG
>JAUNQE010000106.1 GCA_030536365.1 Erysipelotrichaceae bacterium
TGGCTGCCGGTCTGCAGATGAGCGAACGCAGCTACCGTAAGACACTGGCGCAGCTGCGCCGTTATCTGAACGTCACCGAAGTCGATCTTTCTGCCTGCAGCTATGAAAAGATCCTTTACCCGCAGGTGCCGTCCAAAGCCATGAACAACTACCGCAACGCCTTCTTACGCAACGATGAGGAGCGTTTCCGCGAATATCTGGATAAGGTCAGCGGCGGTGAAGAAAAGATCAACGCCTCTGTCCTTTATCCCTATGACATCGTCGAGAAGATCCTCTACGGCGGAGTGGAGAATGACCCGGTCCTTGAAGCCCAGTGGAAAGCACTTCCTAACTACGTTGAAGATGAGAAACGCTGCCTGATCATGGCGGACGTCTCCGGTTCGATGAGCGGCCGTCCGATGGCAACTTCGATCGGCCTTGCGATCTACTTCGCGGAGCGCAATAAGGGTCCCTTTGCCGGACGCTTCATGACTTTCTCCGCGAGACCGGAACTGGTCGAGATCAAAGGCGAGAACCTCGCCGAAAAGATCCGCTATGTCGAAAATGCCGAATGGAATATGAATACGGACCTTGAAGCCGCGTTTGACCTGGTCTTACGCACTGCCGTAAGAAACAAGGTGAAACAGGAAGATCTTCCGGAATCGATCGTCGTCATCACCGACATGGAATTTGACACATGTGTCAGCGGAAACGACCTGTTCTACGATACGATGAAAGCGAAGTATGAAGCCTTTGGCTATCAGATCCCGAACATCGTCTTCTGGAACGTCCGTTCCGGCAAGAGCACCTATCAGGCCTCTTTCGACAGACCCGGTGTGCAGCTGGCCTCCGGTCAGTCCCCGGTCGTCTTCGAAAGCCTGGCCAAAGGTGTCAATATGACCCCGCAGGAATATATGCTGTCGGTACTGAACAGCGAAAGATACGAGCCGATCACTGCCTGAGTTCCTGCCTCAGGCAGGGCTCAGAAAGGAGAGCTCATGGAAAAGATCCTTGGGAAATACAACGAAGCGATCGTATACACCTCCAACATCGAAGAGAAGGCAGCGGAACAGATCCGCTCTCTCTGCGATATGGAGATCTACAAGGATTCCAAGATCCGCATCATGCCGGACGTGCATGCCGGAGCCGGCTGCACGATCGGCACCACGATGACATTGCATGGGGCGGTCACGCCGAACCTGGTCGGTGTCGATATCGGTTGCGGTATGGAGACCGTGGAGATCGAAGAAAAAGAGATCGACTTCGTAAAACTGGACGCTCTGATCCGCAGGGAGATCCCTTCGGGCAGAGAGGTCCGCAAAAAGAAACACGCCAACGCTGACCTGACGAATGTTTACGATCTGCGCAGCTTCAATGACCGCTATATGCTCGAAGCCGAGCTGAAAGCGGTCGGTTCCCTGGGCGGAGGCAACCACTTCATCGAGGTCGATAAGGACGAAGAGGGAAAGCTTTACATCGTCATCCATTCCGGTTCCCGCCATCTCGGCAAGGAAGTCGCGGAGTTCTACCAGCGCAAAGCCTGGGAACAGATCAACGGCCGCTCGAAAGAGGAGATCGAAAAGATCATCGCCGGACTCAAGGAAGAGGGCAGGGAAAAGGAGATCCAGTCGGTCCTGAAGACGCTGAAAAGCGAAAACAGAACAGATATTCCGAAAGATCTTGCCTGGCTGAGCGGAGACCTCTACGAGGACTACATCCACGACATGAAGATCATGCAAAGGTTTGCTCTGATCAACCGTCAGACGATGATGCAGATCCTTCTGGAAGGAATGGGACTTCACGAAGTTGACCGTTTCTCCACGATCCACAACTACATCGATACAGAGAAAAGGATCCTGCGTAAAGGCTCCGTCTCTGCCGAAAAGGGCGAAAAGCTCCTGATCCCGATCAATATGCGTGACGGTTCTCTGATCTGTATCGGCAAGGGCAACCCGGAATGGAACTGCTCGGCACCGCACGGCGCCGGCAGGATCATGTCACGAAGTGAAGCGCTCCGCACGCTTTCCACCGAACAGTTTCTGCAGGAGATGGACGGCATCTTCACGACGACCGCCAATTCCCGCACGCTGGATGAGAGCCCGATGGCCTACAAGGGCATGGAGGAGATCGTTGCCAATATCGGTCCGACCGCGGAGATCCTCAAAGTGATCAAACCGGTCTACAATTTCAAGGCGGATGAATAACAACGAAAACGTGACGAGAGTCGCGTTTTTTCTTTTCACAGAAGCCCATTTCACCCAAAAGCAGCAAAATGAATCAAATTCATAAGAATACGGCGGATTCCTGTATAAGGAGAGAACATCCGCCAGGAACTGATAAAAGCCTGCGGGGAATACGTTCCTGCCTACAGCAGTAAGCGGATCGTCTACACGAGCCTTTCCGAAAAGGAAGGCTATATCGGTCCGCTCGCTGTCTTTGCCGAGGAACTGCTGATCAGCGGCGGAATGAGTGCCATTCACTGAGTATTCCGCAAAAAAAGAGAATTATCAAAAAAACACATGCTGTATGAACTGCCCCAAAAAAATGGGACACACATAAAAGAGCACCGGGTTAAAGGCTA
>JAUNQE010000014.1:0-11417 GCA_030536365.1 Erysipelotrichaceae bacterium
CCTGGAATATGTCTCCTTCATCGAGGAACAGCGTTAAATAAAAAGAGCTTCCGCTCTTCCTATATCTCCAGCAACATGCCGGTCCCGACTTCGCGGATCGGCATTTCTTTTGCGAGAACGATCTTTGCCGCGAGCGATACGCAGTGGCAGGGGTATAACATTTCGATCCTCTGCTGTTTCAGCCAGTCTGCGGTCGTCAGTAGACGGCTGTCTTCCTTAAGCAGATGAAAACCGCCGATGACGCCGAGGACTTTTTGCTTCCCGGTGACTTTGCGGGCATATTCAACGATGTTGCAGATACCGCTGTGGGAACAGCCGCTGATCACGAAGATCCCGTCTTCTTTTTCATAGACCAGGGCTGTATCGTCATAGATATTGTCTTCTTCCTGTTTTCCTTTGCGCAGCACTGTGCCGATCGGCAGCCGTTTTTCAAAGGGAACGGTCACCGGGATCTCTCCCAGCCAGAGCAGATCCTCTGTGATCCGCACCGGATCCCTATGGATGGAAAGCGTAAAACGTTTCTCTATTTCTTCTTCGATGAGCGGCGAACCGATCTCGCCGGTCTCATCCCTGCGCTGCAGAAAGGTATCCGGGTGGGCGATGATGCGGACAGAGCGATCGGTCTTGGGGAAGAAAGCCAGACCGCCGGTATGGTCGTTATGTCCGTGGGAGAAGGCGATCGTGTCGACTCCCCGCAGATCGATGCCCATCTTTTCGGCATTACGCAGATAGACATCGGAATAACCCGTGTCAAAAAGGATCTTCCGATCCTTTTCTTCGATATAAAAACATAATGCCGGTTCACCGAGATAATACTGATCGATATAGGTGTTGTTGTCGGTCAGAACGGTGAGTTTCATTGTTTCTTTTTCCTTCCTCCGAAGATCAGCTGGCTGAGCGGGATCGTCGCGAGCAGCAGGACCAGGATCACCGTCAGATAGACCGGTGCCTTTGCTCTTGCCTCAAAAGGATCCGCATGACCGAAGAACTGTCCGACCTGGCGTGAGAATTTTCCGAATTTGTCGAGTTTGATATCTTCCAGCAGACGGTAGTCCTCCTGATAGATCAGTTCGCCGTCGCTGTAGTACTTGATCGAACCGACGGTATCGCCAAGTTTGGCCGGCGCGTAGATCTCGGAAGGAAGCGTGTTCTCGACTGTCAGGGAATCCTTGCGCAGATCGGTGGTAAAGGTATTCAATGCATAGAATTCCAGAGTCTGATCCGCGGCACCGTCGATCACGCGGACGCTGCCGACATGTTCACCCTGGGTCATCAGGGTCTGTCTTTCGTAATTATCAAAGAAGTAATTGTAAAGCGTATAGACCTCCTGGTATAAGGCGTCGCGTCCTTCGAAGGAAGGGGAGTCGCAGACGATCGCCAGGAGCTGCATACCGTTTCTGGAAGCCGAACTGGCCAGACAGTAACCCGCATAGGAAGTGTAACCGGTCTTGCCGCCCTCATATCCCTCGATCTCGCGGTAGGCACTCATCTCGTCACGGAACCAGGAGCGCATATAGAAACCGCCCTCATTGGAAGCGACCGGATCGGAGATATAGTTATCGGCTGCCAGGATCGTTTTGAAAAGGGCATTGCTGCGGCAGTAGCGCAGAAGCAGCGCCATATCTCTTGCGGTCGAGACATGATCCGGTTCGTGAAGACCTGTCGGGTTACAGAAATGGGTGCTTTCCATGCCGAGATCCTGCGCCTTTTGGTTCATCAGTTCAACAAAAGCGTCGATCGAGCCGGATGTCCGGAAGGCAAGCGCGTTGATACAGTCGGCGCCGGAAGAAAGGAGAGAGCCGTAAAGCAGGTCGATGACTCTTACTTCATCCCCGACATCATAACCGACGACAGAAGCATTGGCTTCGGCAAGGCCGCTCAGCATCTCTTCGGTGATGGTGATGATCTCGCCGGTGTTCGGGATGTTCTCGATCGCCAGAATGACGCTCATCATCTTCGTCAGCGATGCCGGATACATCGGCACATCGGCGTTTTTCTCGTAAAGGACCTGTCCGATCCCGGTGTCTTCGATATAGACATATTCGGAACGGACTTCCAGTTTGGTGGCAGCTTTGACTGGGAATGCCGGACAGAGCAGCAGGCAGACAGTCAGCAGGGCGAACAATTTTTTCATATCTTTATTCTATTCGATTTTGAGACAGTTGAAAACGCGGAATGGCCCGTCACTTCCTCTGCGGAACAGAAACAGGCGGACGTGCCGGATCGTTCACTTTTTTGATCAAAAGGAGTAAAATGTAAGGTACGTGAAATAATGCCGGATTGGCACAAAGTTTCCCGTCCTTCTCCTTTTCATCGTCTGCGTAAAAAAGTTATAATAGATTTATCAACATATTCTTTTGGGGGAAAATATGAATATTACAAGTGTACTCACCTTATTCGGCGGACTGTGCATGTTCCTGTATGGCATGGGCCTGATGGGTGACGGCCTGAAGGACGGTTCTTCCGGCACACTGAAAAGGATCATGGAGAAAGTCACAGACAGTCATGTGAAAGCCTTTCTGCTTGGTCTTTTTGTTACGGCTCTGATCCAGTCGTCCAATGCCACGATCCTGATCACCGCAGGTCTCGTTGCGGCGAACATCTTAACGGTCCGGCAGTCTCTGGGTATCATCGTCGGTGCCAACGTCGGTACGACGGTCACCGGTCAGATCATCCGTCTGATCGACCTCGACGCGGGCGGCGCAGCCGGTTTTCTCGAACTCTTTAAGCCTTCGACCCTTGCCCCGATCGCTCTGATCGCCGGCACTCTGGTCATCAAGGCGATGAAAAAGAAAAGCGGCAAGGCTCTCGGAGAAGTTCTGATGGGTTTCGGTATCCTGTTTACCGGTATGGTCACCATGACCGGCTCAGTCAACTCCCTGGCGAACACCGGCATCTTTGACCCGATGTTTTCCGTTCTTGATAAAAGTCCGGTCCTCGGCTTCCTGATCGGTACTGTCATGTCGCTGGTGCTGCAGAGTGCTTCCGCTACTGTCGGTATCCTGCAGGCATTCTCCGCTTCCGGCGGTCTGACTTTCCGTTCGATCTATTCCGTTCTGGCGGGTATCTTCCTGGGCGTTACGATCGTCACCGCGCTGCTCTGTTCGATCGGAGCCAAGGCAGACCAGAGACGTATCGGCATCATCAATATCCTCTTCAATATCGCCAAGATCATCATTACGATCGTCGGCGTGCAGCTCTTATACCGTTTCGGCTTCCTGAACAATGTCTGGGATAAACCGATCAACTCCGGTGTTATCGCGAATACGAACACGATCTCGAACCTCGTCTCGGCGATCCTGATGCTGCCGTTCCTGACGATCTTTGAAAAACTCGCTTACCGCGTCGTCAAGGATGACGTTGAACCGCGCAACAAATACGCGGATAAGCTCGACGCTCTGAACCCGGCCTTCTATTCCACCCCGGCGCTCGCGCTGGACAGCTGTCATAAACTGCTGACGACGATGTTCGATGTCTCCCGGCAGAACATTGAAATGGCTCTCGGCCTTCTGAAGAAATATGACGAAGAGGTCTTTGAGAAGATCAATGAGGAAGAAGAGAACGTCGATATCATGAGCGACCATCTCAGCAACTACCTGGCCCGCTTTGCCGGTGAAGATCTGTCCGATACCGACACCGCGACCCTCAACCAGTATTTTAAGGATGTCGTTGAATTCGAGCGTCTGAGCGACCTGGCGCTGGATATCGCCGAGGAAGCGCAGGATGTCCATGAGGAAGGCGTTCCCTATCCGGAAAGCATCCATAAAGAGATCGGGATCCTGCGTGAACTGATCAGCGAAGTTCTGGATAATGCCGGGGAAGCATTCAAGAACGCAAGTGTCGACGCTGCCAAGCGCATCGAACCGCTCGAAGAAGTCGTTGATAACCTGGTCAACTCCATGAAAGAAAACGCGCTGAACCATCTCACCGACCGTGAACTGACGATCGCCGGCGGTACAGCTTATGCCCATGTTCTGGGATATATGGAAAGAATCTCGGATATGTGTTCCAATATCGGTCTGGCTACCGTTTCCCGTTTCAACCCGATCGAGGACCACGAATACGAAGAGAACCTGCTTGCAGGTCACGATGAGCGCTTCAACCGCGAATACGAAGCGGCCAGAGAACAATACTTCGGCCGTTACAACGACACGATCAAAAATCATACTCCTGCACCCGCAGAGAACCAGTAATAAAGAAAAATCATTCAACACCAGCGAGACCGGCAAAATGCCGGTCTTGTTTTGTGCTGTGTATAATGATTTTATGAAGCATATAAAAACAGGCAGACTCTTAGGCGTTCTGGTCTTTCTGACACTGCTGCTCTGCGGCTGTGAAGACAGCAGACATTATAAGCAGGTCGAAGCGAATGCCCTGAAATACTATAAGCAGAAATACAATCTCGATGACGTGGAGGTCAAAAACGTCCTGGCCGCCGGCAACTCAGGTCTTTTCGGCTACACCGGCGTAAAGGACCGCGCTTATGAAATGAGCGACGGTAATTCCGTTTACTGGAACGAAGAGAACGGTACGTTCGCTGACAACGCGCAGGAAGAAGAGATCCAAAAGGCTTTTGCGGAGGAGATCCTCGATCCGCTGCTTGCGGAATTCAGCCTTCCGCTGAAAACCACTTCCTTCTCTTTGAACCGCACAGATTATGAGAGCTATGATGAATGCGTCTTTACCGCCTTTTATGACGGCGATATCCGTTCTTTCCTGAAGACAGAGGATCCGAAGCTGTGTGATCTTGTGCTGGCGGTGGAGAGCGAAGACCGCGAAAAAGGCGAGGCGGAGATCGTCCGCTTCTATGACGCGATGAAAGAATGGGTATCCGGACAGAGTGAAGCTTATATCCTGAACTCCGGCCTTGAAGATCTGACCGGTGACTGGTACCCGAATGAGCACGATCTGAACGTGAGCGCGAGAGCTTTGCTGAATTACAACAAGGAGATCGGCTGGTATCGTCAGGTTTATATCGAGGTCTTTGACGGAGTCTTCGTCACCAGCAACAAAAAGGATTTTGTGCTGGAAGAAGGGGATATCCTGTTTGAGGAAGCGGGCACCTGTGCGGATGTTCAGGAACTGATCGATAAGAATTATTACGCTCTGCAAGTCGATGCCCCGGAAAACAAGAACGGCAGCTATACTGTCAGGGACCGCAGACACGAGAACCATGTCATACTGGATGATCCGTCCGCTCCGGTCTACCGTCTCAAGATGTCGCAGCGCGTGCTTGATGAACTGGATGACCGGAAGGAATTGGGTGTCTATATCCTGACCCGCCGCGAGAATGATCTGCCGCTGTACGTTTATTACGGAAAGAACAGTTATTCTGTTTACCGTGTATGCGAAAACAACGGGGAGAGGACGGAATACGAAGCCGTAAGCCCTGACAACCTGTATTATTTCGGAACGCACAGATCCCTTTCCTATGAGGAAGATACCCGGTAAACGGGATCAATGAAGAACAAAAACAATAGCAGGGTAGTGCATAATACCATGCTATTTTAATAATGCCCATCTTATTTCGGAAAGGCGTATAATGAAAACAGCCACTATGTGACAGAAGAGGCAAGGCGACATGAAGATCAATAACGTTTTGAATCTGATGGGTGGATTGTGTATGTTCCTGTATGGCATGGGTCTCATGGGAGACGGCCTGAAAGACGGATCATCCGGTACTCTGAAAAGGATCATGGAAAAGGCGACCAACAGTCCGCTGAAGGCGTTCCTTCTCGGTCTTTTTGTTACGGCTCTGATCCAGTCCTCCAATGCCACGATCCTGATCACGGCAGGTCTTGTTGCCGCAAATATCCTGACGGTGCGCCAGTCCCTGGGCATCATCGTCGGCGCTAACGTCGGTACAACGGTCACCGGTCAGATCATCCGTCTGATCGATCTCGATGCCGGAGGAGCCGCAGGCGTCCTGGAACTCTGCAAGCCTTCAACGCTTGCCCCGGTCGCTCTGATCGCCGGTACACTTGTCATCAAGGCACTTAAAAAACAAAACAGCAAAGCTCTCGGAAGAGTCCTGATGGGCTTCGGTATACTGTTTACCGGCATGGTCACCATGACCGGATCCGTCAATTCCCTGGCGGATACAGGTATCTTCGACCCGATGTTTGCGGTCCTTGATAAAAGCCCCGTCCTCGGTTTTCTGATCGGCACCATCATGTCGCTGGTGCTGCAGAGCGCATCCGCAACTGTCGGTATCCTGCAGGCGTTCTCCGCGTCCGGCGGTCTGACCTTTAAAGCGATCTATGCGGTGCTTGCCGGTATCTTCCTCGGCGTCACCATCATTACCGCGCTGCTCTGTTCGATCGGAGCCAAGGCGGACCAGAGGCGCATCGGCATCATCAATGTCCTTTTCAATATCGCCAAGATCATCCTTACGATCGCGGGCATTCTGTTGCTGCATCGTTTCGGCGCGCTTGACAATATATGGGATAAACCGGTCAATTCCGGTATCATCGCCAATACGAATACGATCGCGAACCTCGCTTCGGCGATCGTTATGCTGCCGTTCTTAACGATCTTTGAGAATCTCGCTTACCGTGTCGTCAAAGACGATGCTCAACCGCGCAACAAATACGCGGATAAGATCGACGCTCTGAATCCGGGATTCATGGCGACCCCGGCGCTGGCGTTAAGCTCCTGCTATAATCTGCTGCTGACGATGTTCAATGTTTCCCGTGAGAATATTGACCGGGCAATATCTCTTGTCCGCAATTACGATCCGGAAGTCGCTGAAGAGATCGAGAGCGAGGAAGAGAATGTCGATATCATGAGCGACCATCTCAGCAATTACCTGGCCCAGCTATCCGGAAAGCTGCAGCTCGAGGATCATGTCGCGATCCTGAACCAGTATTTCAAGGATGTTGTTGAATTTGAGCGTCTGAGTGACCTGGCGGTCGATATCAAAGACGAGGCGGAAGAGGTCCACAGAGAGGGCTCGAAATACTCGGAAGAGATCCTCAGAGAGTTTGATATCCTGGTGGAACTTGTACACAGAGTTCTGGATAATGCGGAGCTGACATTCCGTGACCGTGATATAGAAGCTGCGAAACAGATCGAGCCGCTGGAAGAAGTCGTTGACGATCTGGTCAACTCCATGAAGGAAAACGGGCTTCAGCATCTGGCGAACGGCGATTATTCCGTAGTCGGCGGGACAGCCTATGTTCATATCCTCGGCCATATGGAACGTATCTCGGATATGTGTTCCAATATCGGTCTCGCGACCCTCAGCCGAATCAGTCCGATCGACGACCATGAATATGAAGAGAACCTGCTTGCCGGACACGATGAGCAGTTCAACCGCGAATACGAAAAAGCAAGAGCGGAATACTATGACCGCTTTGGTAAATATATAAAAGATACATACCCCAACACAGGGTCCTGAAAAGGAACTGCAGCATGATCATTAAAGACCCGGGCAGAAAAGCCCGGGTTTTCTCGTGTATGCGGTCAAATGCGAAAAAATGTGTCAAATCTTATAAACACTGATAGAATTAATCTGAATAATATAATCTGTTGTATTTTCGTATTCTGTTTTTGTATCAAACATTATGTGGAGGAACAATGTCATGAAAAAGAATCTATTGTCGATCATGCTGGCGACGCTGATGCTGTTCAGTAACCTGCCGGCCAATCCTTTTTATGTCCGTGCGGAAGAGAACGCGCCGGAACCGACCACGGTCACGGAGACCGCGGATCCTTCCGCGGGAGAAACCGGGGAAACTCCACCGCCGCAGGAGACATCCGATTCCCTGAACGAGACGGAGGAACCGGAGACCGTTGAGGAACCGGCGGAACCGACGCCGGAAACAGAGCCCGATCCGGTCTATGAAGTCCAGGAAGATCCTGCAGCCGATGAAGCCGAAGATAAAGAAGAAGCCGCCGTTCCTGAAGAAACAGCGGATACAGAGACCGCAGTCACTTATGTGGAAAACGGCGGCGTCTACGCTGTCCAGCTTTACGGTAAGGCAGCTGAGAAAAAAGAAGACGCAGTTGCGGCGCTGCAGACGGTCGAGAAGATGGATGAAGAAAAGATCAACGAGACCGTCATGTCGGTTTTTGCTGCTCCGGCGTAGGAAACAAACAGTGAGGAAACGCCTCCGCGCAGCCTTGACGGTTCCAATATCGAAGGTATTTCTGTCAAATGGATCACCGAAGATACGGTCAGCAACGACGACGATTCTTTCCTTTATGTCCGGCCATCCGGAAACAATCCTTTTTCCGTACGTCTGCAGATCGATTACGCGCTTTCCGGCGAACATAACTATGCGCCGGGCGATATCACGATCACGATCCCCGCAAACATCATCCATAAGAGAAACGGCAGCCCGGCAGGCATCACAGTCATACCTTTCCCGGAAGATCCATCCACAAAGAACGACTTCAACTGGAAACTGGTCGGTGATAAATATATCCTGACAAATACAAAACGCATGTCTGCCGCGACCAAGGGTTATGTCCAGATCGCGTTCGACGAGCTGCTTCCCCACGAGCTCGTTGATATGGAAGTCAGTGATCTGTTTGATGCCTGCATTGAAGTTGTAACCCACAAAGGAAATACGATTGCACTGCGCTCTGACAGCATCAAAGCACAATTTGACACAGAAGCCAGGATCATAGAAAACAGCGCTGTTAAGCGTCCGTACTCAACAGTAGAGCGGATCCCCGCAAGTTCGATCCCGCCATCCCAGCGGATCGAAGGCGAAAATGAATATATCAAAGTCAACTGGTACATGTGGGTCGACCGTGCCGCCAACACGGAGTACACACTGGATATCAAGGACGTAATGCCGGCAGAGTATAACGGTTTTGTGATCGGCGCGACCACAGAAGACGGTCTGACCTGTGAGAAAAACGCTGTTTACAGCGGTCACGGAACGGGACAGACCAGTTACTATAATTTCTCTACAGCATACCCGGCCAGCCAGTTTGAGCCGGATACAGACTATACTTTCCACAACAATGTTACTTTCACACTTACAGAAAAGGACCCGAATGCAGAAGTTACGAATCCGAATGTCGGAGGCGGCTCCGATCCGCAGCTTGTAACGACTGCTTCCGCTTCCTCACAGATCGTCTGGAATTATACCGATCCGAAATGGTATGACCCAAGCGGCCATTTTATGGTCACCAAGAACGGTAATGATGATACCCCGCTGGGAAATCAGACGCATCACCGTCAGTTTGCCTATTCGCAAAGTGATGCCCACCTTTGGTCAAGAGGAAACCCGATCAACGGCTGGTACGGCATCTATCCTTCCGCGATCAATGAGCTGCAGGACCTTTACGAGGAGCAGGGCGGCGAAGCAAGCGTCCGCCTATCCTACACGATGGATTCTGTCGGCTATGTCATGCCCTGGATGTTTGATGAGACAACATACGCAGCCGATAAGGAAATGGCTTCGCGCAGAAGCGTAAACTATTCACGCCCGGTCACGATGGTCACAGCCGATACCGGCGTCAGCGTCGGCCGCTACAACGAAAAGCTTATTGCGGGACAGGACTACGATTTTGTGGAGGTCGAGATTCCAGAAGATGTATGGCTTTATACCGGTGTCCCGCAGAATATCAATCCGGACGGATCTTTTACCGCAATGACCGCCGGAGACGGTACATTCAACTATCTCCGGGACAATGATAAAACGCATTATCCGGATATCCTGCTGGAAGTCCAAAAGGGCGGAAAATGGGAAAGATTCGCGACTGTCAGCTGGAAGAGCGGTTCTTACACCGTATCTTTTGAAGACGGTTCCACACAGACCGCCTCCGTTATCAAACTTTCGGAAGGAACGGAAAACATCCGCACGAGCGTGACCCTGCAGAATACTTCAGAGACAGCCGCTGCTGATAATAAGGCGATCCAGGCGGCGATCGATTATGATGTCCGTGTCGTGATAGATCTATATGCGACCGAGGACCTGATGAAACAGATCGGGGAAGCTTTTGAAAACTCCAATACCCCTGAGCTTTTCATCTACAACAGCAACAATATGACTGTCAGCAGGACCGATACCGGCGAGGAGATCGTGTCGATCGACAAGGATGGATATGACTCGATCCGCGGTTATACGACCGATACGGCAGTCTATCCATATAAGTCAAGCACACAGCGGCTGAAAGAAGCGGACTTCGAAAACCGGCTGATCAAGATCCATTACAGCGCCAAGATCGAAGAACGTTCGGTTATCAATGACAAGACCTCCTACGAGCAGGCGATCGCCGACGGCCGTCTTGATGTCCAGCGTCACGGTTTCTGGTATGACCTGCTTCCGAAGGGAGTCACACCCGATCTGGATACGATCCGGTTAAGAGAGAACGACCGTCTGCTGAACGCGTATACGATCGAGAATTATAAGGAGACCGGCAGAACGATGCTGGTCGTGGAAGTTGAGCTGACGCCCACCCCGGAGCGCTACCGCTCCGGTGATATGTATTATTACGAAGATGTCCCGAAGATCACTTTTGATGCGATCTACGGTTTTGATTCCTATATCGACTTTGGCGATACGCTTCATAACGTGATCGCTTTTGAAGGCGATACGAATAATGAGCATATGGGCACGATCGATCGGTATACGGGCGAACCGGACGATCCATCCGCCGGAAACAACATCGCATCTCCGAAAGCTTTCGCGGACGCGGAAGAGAAAAGGGCAATGACCGACCTTGATCCGGATACAGACAAACCGCTCTTTGTCTACGCCGGCACAACAACGAAGATCGATCTGCTTTCGGCAGCCCGTCTTTCTCTGAGCAAGGATGTTCAGGTAAATAACGATGGTATCTGGTCCGAAGGAACCTGGGACGAAAAAGAAGGGGACGAAGAATACAACAAACAGCAGCGCAGCGATAATGAGAGGGTCGTCTATGAAGGAGGCCAGTACAGTTATCGTCTGCGAATGATGCCGAACGACAAAACAGTGGCCAAGAACATGATCATCTATGACTCGCTGGAGAACTTCTATGCCGCGGACGGAAATTCCTCGATCGATATCGGTGCTCCGCGCTGGCAGGGTTATTTCCGTGGTGTCGATGTTTCCCAGCTGGAAGCAAAAGGCTGCGCTCCGGTCATCTATTACAGCACCGTCAGCAATCTTCAGCTGTCAGATGAAAACGACAAGGACAGAGCTTACACGGTGAATACCAATCTGGAAAATGCGGATGTCTGGGTCAAAGCCGAGGATTATACCGGCAGTCTGGAGGATGTCAAAGCCATTGCCGTCGACGCTTCCAGGAAGAAAGACGGAACAGACTTTGTGCTGCAGCAGATGGAATCTGTCGTAGTCATCATCAATATGCAGGCTCCTGCCGGCGAAGAAGCGAGGACCGCGATCGCGGCAGATGCGCATGCCTACAACAACGCTTATATCATCGGAACGACAGTCGATGTCGAAAGCGGTGAA
>JAUNQE010000014.1:11517-23386 GCA_030536365.1 Erysipelotrichaceae bacterium
GAAAGCGGTGAAAGCTTTATCCGTAAGGATTACACCAAGGTCGGGATCCGCGAGCACAACTATTCCGTCAGCAAGATCTGGGACGACGACAATGACCGCGACGGGATCCGGCCGGATTCGGTCATCGTTCATCTTTACCGCGATGGAAAACCGCTGGATCCGGATATGACCGCGGAACTCAATGAGGAAAACGGATGGTCGGCTGAATTCGAACATATCCCTTATACAGATCCGCAAGGCAACAAATATCATTACTCCGTTGTCGAGGAAGAGATCGAAGGCTATACAGCCACTCTGGCGCAGAGCGCTGAAAGCACGGTGCTGACGAACTATCATGAACCGGAAAAGATCTCCCTGCCCGGCGAGAAGACCTGGGTAGCGGACGAAGAGGGTAACCGTCCTGAAAGCATCACCGTCAACCTTTACGGCAACGACAAATATGTGATCTCCAAGATCGTCCGCGCTGAGGATGACTGGAAATACACATTCAAAGACCTTTATAAATACGAGAACGGCGAGGAGATCGTCTACCGCGTTGAGGAACAGGTCCAGACGAGCGGCAAAGGCGCTTCCTATACCGTCGAAAACAGCGGCATGGATGTCATCAATACCTATCACCCGAAAGGTGACCTTTCCGTGTCCAAAACTGTCCTGGATACGACGGAAGTATCTGAGGACAAGGAATTCACCTTCACTTTCACCTTTACAAAAAAGAACGGAGAAGAAGAATCTCCGGTCCTGGAAGAATACGATTACGATATCACTGATCAGGAAGGAAACATTCTGTCCTCCGGCAGGATCGGAAACAACGGAACGCTGACGATCCACGGCGGCGATACGATCCTGGTGAAGGAAGTCGATGAGTATGTTTCCTATACCGTAACCGAAGCAGAGACCGAAGGTTTCAAACTTTCTTCGCAAAGCGGACAGACAGGAACGATCCAGCCGAACACAACGACGCACGCAAGTTTTACGAATACCTATTCTGCGAAGGGTCAGATCAGCCTTCAGGCGCAGAAAGTTTTAAAGGACCGCGAACTGCAGCGCTATCAGTTCCGTTTTGAGCTGTATAAGGTCGAAACAGACGAAGAAGGCAACGAGACCGAAACGCTTTTCCGTACTGCCTCCAACAGCCGGCCGGGAACAGACCAGACGGTGACCCGCGAAGACGGAACGGTCGAGTCATCTGCGGCGGATGTCATGTTCGGCGCGATCCGCTACACACAGGAGGATCACGGAAAAACATTCCATTACCGGGTCAAAGAGAGAGATACCGGAAAGAACGGCTATGTTTATGATTATTCCGTCTATGATGTCTTTGTCACCGTTACAGATAACGGAGACGGCACCCTGAAGATCGAGCAGACATATTCCCGGGGAAAGAGCAGTTACGAAGATACGCCGGAATCCCTGCCGGTCACAGACGGCATCAATATCGTGAGGAGACCGGAGCTGATCGATCTCTCCAAAACGATCTCCTATATGGGGACCGGCATGATCTGGACACCGGAGACATTTGAAAGCAGCAAGCACACCTATCAGGATCTGGCTGCATATGTTGCCCGCATCGGCACGCCGGAATACAGCACATTTGAGAATACGATCACCGGAGAGACATACGATTATGTTTCGCAGATCGAGTTCGAGGGATCAGATGCCCGTCTTGATGAGCTCTTCAGAGCGTTTGCGGACAGCGCAAACGGCGGATGGACAAATAACGGATCACATCTGAACGAGTATGAATGTTATGAAAAGGGGATCGGGAAAGCCGTCATCGAACTGACAAGTCCGCATTACCGCGGCACAGACGGGGATTTTACCTATCTCTCGTTCCGTATCTATCCGAAAGCCTCCGCGGAAGCAGAGGAAGCAGAAGAGATCGTCTTCACAAACAAATACAAAGCCGTCGGTGAAACCGTGCTGAGAGCCTGGAAAGACCTCACCGGCAGAAAACTGAAAGAGAACGAATTTACATTCGAACTTCTGGACGAAGAGGAAAACGTTCTGCAGACAAAGACGAACAGCGCCGAAGGAAGCGTTGCCTTTGATCCGCTGCACTATACACAGAACGATATCGGGAAGACCTATTATTACGGCGTAAGAGAAAAGAACGGCAGCGACAGCTCGGTTCATTATGATAAATCGGTCTACTGGTACACAGTCACCGTCATTGATAACGGCGACGGGACGCTGAGCATCGCCCAGGGCCAGGTGACCCCGGTCTATGACCAGGACAATGAATGCCCGGTATGTCATGGCAGGAATGCGGTAGATCTCTATATCGGAGAATGGAGTACCCTTCAGCAAAATCCGGAGGTCGGTGAAAAGGTCACTGCGCTCATGCAGCTCATGAGCGAGAACGGGACCATGACCCAGAACGGCAACCGGACGATCATGACCTGTGATACCGGAATGATCGATGTCCTGAACGCTTTCAACACCATGCTGGAAGCGACCGGTCACAGTGAACGTGCAGGCGCGGACGAAACGATGTACGTCAGTTATGTACTGAACGGACTCGGTTATCCGTCGATCTCTGCCGGTTATTACTGTTCCGTATGCGGTGGACTGGGAGGGAAATGTCCGGTCTGCAAAGGAACAGGAAGCATCTCTCTGGATTTTGATACAACGACCTACGGAACCGGAACGAGCACGCAGACATGGGAGACGTGGACCTCCGGTATCCTTTCCAATGACGACAGCGCAGATTCTCTGAAGAAGATGGCGAGGATCTACGCAAGACTGTGCGAGATCGGCGAACCGGTATTCGGCACTTACGGAAGTTCATCATCGTATCTGCCGGGAGGAAGATACTGGCATCTTTACGGACTGCCTTACAGCCTGACAGAACGCTGTATGAGCGTTTCTTATAAGGGGAAGGACGCGGTGCTTGCCGGCTGCTTTGGCATTGATCCCGCGACCGAGACTACTTATTCCGTTTCTGTCCGTCCGCAGATGATCGGTCACGGCGGATCGGTCTATTATATTACTGCCTCCTGCGATGAGACGCTGCCTTGTGAAACGTGTTCAGGAACAGGAAAGTCCTATCATATCATCGGATGGGAAGATCAGGGTGAACTTCCGGTATTCACCAATACTCTGAGACCGGGATCCCTTTCTGTCTCCAAATATGTTACTGACGCGGAAAAAGCGGATCCGGAGCAGGAATTCACATTCCGGGTAAAACTCATCGGCGAAGGGATCGAAGACGGAGAAAAAGAATATACCGTCATCGGAGCCGGCAGAGCGGAGAATGCCCCGGATACGAATGCAGAAACGCCTGCATCCAATGACACTTCGACCGAAACGGCAGAAACAGAACTACCGCAGGCGGCCGGTGCGGAAACAGGAAGAAACAGCGCTCCCATGCTTGCAAGTCCGGCGAATGCAAATGAAGAGTACATCGTTATCCAGAAGAACAGTATCTGGGGCGTTGACTGGAAGATCACCGCTTCGGGCGAGATGATCATCGGCAACGGCGGTGAGCAGACTCTGGATAACACCCGTTATCCATACTCGAATTATCACGCGCCGTGGGACGACTACAAGAGCCGGGTCAGATCGATCCGTTTTGACGGCACAGTACATGGAGCCGGTTCTTTCTGGTGCATGTTCTACCAGTTCCCGAACCTTGAAACGATCGATTTCAGCGGGCTGGATACATTCAACGTTACCGATATGAGCTATATGCTGGGCGGTGACAGCAGTCTGAAGAAAGCGGATCTGAGCGGACTCGACACAACGAACGTCCGCAATATGTTCGCTCTGTTCCTGAAGTGCAGCTCACTTGAAGAAGCAGACCTCAGTAAGATCGATACCCGCAAGGTCACCGATATGGGCAGTATGTTCGAACAATGCCCGAACCTGAAGATCGTCGATATCTCCGGTCTGAATACGCAAAGCGTATCGAACATGAATATGATGTTCGCGAACGATTCGGCTATCCGCAAACTGATCCTTTCTCCGGACTTCCGCTTTAAGGGATCGGTCTATCTGTATTCACCGCCATCCGATTCGCAGTATACCGGCAAGTGGATCCGTGAAGATGAGATGTATGGTCCTTATACGGCCGCTGAACTCACTGCGAATTATACCTCCGCTATGTCCGGGACCTGGATCTGGCAGGAAAAACCGGTAGAGTACACGGTCCGCTATACTGCCGAAGAAGGCACGGCCGGATCGATGGTCCCTTCGACCTTCTCGATCAAAAAGGATGCGGAACTATCGAAAAACCGCTATCTCAAATACGGTCACGACTTTGACCACTGGACCGTTGCCGAAGTGAACGGGGAACCGGCTGAACCGGGCACGGAATACCGCGATCAGGGAACGATCCCGGCAAACACCTATAAAGAGAACGATGCCGTGACCCTGCAGGCAGTCTTTGTTCCGCGTGATCTGAAGGTTCAGATCAAGGATGGTGAATTCACCTTCACTCTGCGTGGAGGAGAAAAGGCGGTCTTTGATGATCTTCCGGCAGGAACGGCTTACCAGGTATACGAGGAGACACCTGACGGATGGGTCCTGACCGGACAGTCAAACACCTCCGGAACGATCGAGCCGCTGCAGACAGCGAACGCGGAATTTACGAACAAATATCAGCCGGGAACAGCTACGGCACAGTTCTCCGGCACGAAAACACTCGACGGACAAGCCGCCGAGAAAGATTCCTTCTCTTTCTATCTGACGGAAGAAGGCGCCGAAACGATCACGATCCTGGAAGACGGCGAGGAGAAAGAAGTCTCTCTGCCGCTGAGAGTGTCGGTTCTTGAAGGCGGCTTTATCCAGTTCCCGGTGATCCTGTATGCAGAACCGGGCGAACACACCTACACGATCGCCGAGACCGATCCGCAGACGGACACGGTCGATTATGATACCCACGCAGAGACGGTGAAGGTATCTGTCACCGGAGACAAAGGAAGTCTGACCGCATCTGTCACATATGACGAAGACCGCATCGCCTTCGCCAACAAAACGCGTCCGGGATCCCTGCGGATCACAAAGGCCGGCCAGAACCTGACAGATGCCAATAAAGATGATGAGTTCACTTTCAAGATCACCCTGACGAACGAAAAGGGCCTCCCCTTAAGCGATGATGAGGTCATCTACTGGTATCTTGAAAGCGACAGTCATGTCAACCGCTTCCTGCGGGCAGTGAATATCCTCTCCGAAAAGAACAGCACTTTCACGGCGGAGGCCGCGGAGACCGAATACAAGGGCGTTCGTCTGAACACTTTCAGCAGGGCGCTGCTCTCGGTAGAGGAAAACAAGGCCAGCATGAAGATCGACAGCACGCATTTCCGTGCCCTGGAAACAGAAGAAACAGATCCGCTCTTCCATGCGGACGAAAGCATGTTGAAGGGGAACGCGTATGCAGTGTTCGACGGCGACAGAACGCTGACGTTCTTCCGCAGTTACAGCAGCTATTCCAATTACAGCACCGGAACGTTTACGGATATCAACGGTAATCAGTACAGCGGAACGGTATATTCCGGTTTCGAGACAAGAAACACGCCGTGGGAATCTGCAGACAATGTGCCCTGGAGCGGAGACAGAAGGAATATCCGGAACATCCTCATTGCCGAAGGGCAGGCGGTCAAGCCGCACTATACCGATCACTGGTTCGAAGGGTTCAATGCCTATATGAGCACAGTCGATCTGGCGCGCCTCGATACATCGGACGTCAAATCCATGAACAGTATGTTCCGCGGCATGCGCTATCTATCGACCTTTGATGTCGGCGGATTCGACACCTCTAATGTCACGGACATGTCCTATATGTTCTATCTGGACGGCATGGGATCCTCTTCCACCTGGGCAAGAGATATCGATGTCAGTCATTTCGATACCTCTAAGGTCACCAATATGTCCTACATGTTCTACAACGGCTCCACCGGAAATAATATCGAGTATCTGGATGTCAGCGGCTGGGACACCTCCAATGTCACCGACATGAGCCATATGTTCGATGGCCTGGCAAATCTGAAATCACTGGATGTTTCAAACTGGGACACCTCCAATGTCACAAACATGGAGTCGCTGTTCTACCGCAACGCCAGTCTGACCGAACTGGATGTCAGCAAATGGGATACTTCCAACGTCACGAATATGAGCAGCATGTTCGCCGGCGATCAGCTCCGCGAGAGCCGGCTGACCTCGCTGGATGTCAGCCATTTCGACACTTCGAAAGTCACCGACATGTCCAGCATGTTCTGCTATCTCCGGGATATTAAGGAGCTTGATCTCAGCAGCTTCGACACTTCCGGCGTCACAAGCATGACCAACATGTTCCATGGCTGCAAGAATATCACGTATCTGGATCTGTCCGGTTTCGATACGACAAGCACCGTCAAGATGCAGAGAATGTTCGAAGACTGCTACAATCTGACGGAACTCGATATCAGCGGCTTCGATACAAGAAATACAGCGCAGATGTTTGAACTGCTGCAGGGCTGCTCCAATCTGCAGAAAGTCCATCTTGGCCCGGACTTCGTGTTCAAGAAGGATGCAAGACCTTACGCCGTGCTCCCGAACGCGTTCAAGAAGGCTGACGGTCTCTGGATCCGTGAAGACGAGGAAGTCGGACCATATACCGCGGCAGACCTCAGAGATAAATATGACGGAGCCACCATGTCGGGCACCTGGGTCTGGTATGTCACGACCGAAAACGGCATCGTTATTTACGACGCCAATGAAGGAACGCTCACCGGACTGAACAGGGTCGGTGTCACTGAGATCTCTCCGAAGGTAACTCTGCCGGATGAGACCCGCACCAGCAGATATCACTACACCCTGACCGGCTGGAATACCGAAAAGGACGGTTCCGGCGAGAATTATGACGCAGGCAGCACCTATACGGTGCCGCTCGGCAGAACAACGACTTTGTACGCGCAGTGGGAGACCTCCTACGTCCGGAACTATAAAGTTCTGCATTATCAGGAAAACGCAGACCTGTCCGGCTATACGCTCGTGGAGACCATCAACGCGACTGCCAACAGCGGTGAAAGTGTCACGCCGCCGGTCCGCAAAGACGCGGGATTCGTATTGCCGGAAGCGCAGACAGTCATAGTTGCGGATGATGACAGCACAGTCGTTGAATACTATTACCAGCGGCAGAAATACACCGTGCATTATGACGGGAACAGCGCAGATTTCGGTCAGATGAAAGATCAGACATTCGTGATCGGGATCTCCGGCAGTCTTAACGGCAGCGCGTTCGCGAAAAAGAACAGCATCTTTACCGGCTGGAATACGGAAGCGGACGGCAGCGGCCAAAGCTTTACGGACAAGCAGCGCGTGACCGATCTGGCGAAAGAAAACGGAGCAGTCATAACACTGTATGCCCAGTGGCTTGAAAACAGTCATGAACCGCTGCAGCCGGAAAACAGCGTGATCTATGTGAAAGCAAAAGCAGGCGATACAGTCATCTTCCCGGTCCTTCCGGAAGGAACGAAGTATACGATCGAGGAAGTGGATATCCCTGCGGGCTGGACACTCGTATCGGTTGAAGGCGGCGAAGGAACGATCCATGCCGGGCAGACCGGGGAGGCGACCCTGACCAACCGCTATCAGGCGGAAGGCGTTTTTGAGATCGTTGCCCACAAGACTCTGGCGGGAGAAGAACTCCGGGAAGGACAATTCTCCTTTGAACTGCTCGACAGCAGCGGCCGGGTCCTGCAGACAAAGACAAACGGCGCCGTTGATACAGCGGAAAAAGTCTATGACAGCGAAACGGAAAAACTGATCCCCAACCCCTGGCACGGAACAGCGCCGGTCGTGTTTGATGAGCTGGATCTCGAACAATACGGGATCGGCATACATACTTTCTATGTGCGCGAAGTCAGCACAGAAGACGGGACTGTGGAGACGGATGAACGGACATTCCGGGTCGATGTGACAGTCAGTGACGCCGGAAGCGGCATCCTTTCTGCCGACGTCGTCTATGAGGAAACGCCTTTATTCGTCAACCGCATGAGCAATACCGAACTGGAGATCAGTAAGACTGTCGAAGGCGAAGCGGATAAAGACACCGAATTCAGCTTTACCCTTGAACTGAAAGACAAAAACGGCGATCCTCTGACCGGAGAATACCCGGCAAGAAAACGCCTCCGTAATTACATGGCTGAGGAAGAGACAAGGTACTCGCATACCCCGAACGTCAGCGACGACGGGACGAAGACCGGAGATTACGAGAATAATCTGGATCTCACCGAAGTCGTTACGATCCCCGGAGCGGCAAAGCTCGATATAACGATCACTTACGGCGGTGAAAACTACCGGTATGACTGGGTCTGCATGTGGGAAGGCGCCCACGCGGATTACAACGCCTATGATTATTCTTCCTCTCTGACCAAGCGGCTGGGAGGAGGAGATCACACTTCCGCGGCAAACACAGTTCAGTACACTGTCGAAGGAGATTCCGTAACTTTTGCTTTCCGTTCTGACGGAAGCGGGTGCGGCCGGGACGGCTACGGATATTACGCAGTCATCAAAGGCATCGTTGAATCCGGATATGAAGATATGACGGTTTCTTCCGGCTCGGCATTTACTCTTAAAGACGGCGAGTCACTGCTGATCCGTGATCTGCCTCACGGCGCTTCCTATTCTGTCCGTGAAGAAGAAATCAGGGACTGGGTCCAGGTATCCGCGGAGGGAAGTGAAGGAACGCTGGAAGCAGGAACGGCAGCGGCAGCGCACTTCGTGAACCGTTATGAGCCGGCCCCGAAAGAGACAACGACGACTCTGCAGGTAAACAAAAAAGTAGAAGGCGGCGTGATCGAAGAAGAAGACGGCTTCCTCTTTGAACTGCAGGATACCTCCGGAAACGCGTTGCAGACAAAGAGCGCGGACCGGTTCAATGAAAGCACGTCAACGGTCACCTTCGATCCGCTCACCTATGGCGAAGAGGATGCCGGGAAAACGTTCGAATACTATATTCAGGAAAAAGCCGGTTCTGATCCGTATGTTCAATACGACAGAAAGGCGATCAAGGCGACCGTCACGATCCGTGAGGACGGGGAGAATCTGATCGCCGAAGTAAGCTACGACAGCGAGGATCCGACTTTCGTCAATAAGAAGTTCACCGATCTGGTCATCGAAAAAACGATCGACAAGTATGTCAAGGGACTCTCGGCAGAGTTCTCCTTCCGGATAAGCTACACAGACGAAAAGGGCGAGAAAGTCGAGAAGACAGAGTCCCTGAGTTTCAGCGAAGCAGGTGCGAAGACGATCCGCGTCGAGCGGATCCTGGCAGGTACGGAAGTAACTGTTACGGAAACAGACTCCGGCAAATACTATAAAGTCGTCGGAGAGGCCTCAAAGACCCAGACTCTGAAGGTATTCCCGGATGACATCGCAGAAGCGCTGAAGACCAACCGGTTCTTCTTTGAGAATGAGCTGGCAGTCACTTCGGTCAAAGTCACCAAGTCCTGGTCAGACAACGGCGATCCTGCGCAGCGGCGCCAGGCACAGGCTATGGTCCAGCTCTATAAACAGGCTGAGGGATCTGAGAAGGAGAAAGTCGGAGATCCGGTCGCTGTCGGTACAGAGGACGGATGGACGCATACCTTTACAGACCTGCCTGTCTATGAAAACGGAAAACAGCTGACCTATTCAGTGGAAGAGACGATGCAGAGTGAAAAGTACCAAAGCAGTGTCAGCGCTCCGGTTCCGTCCGAGAAGGACAAGACGGAAGAGATCGTTATTACAAACACGCAGCTTTCAGACGAAACGGACCTTACTGTCCGGAAGGCCTGGAACGATGTCAATAATAAAGACGGCCTCCGCCCGGAAAAGGTCGTGATCCGCGTTCTGGCAAACGGGGAGGAGACCGGCAGCTGCGAACTGAACGATAAGAATTCCTGGACAGTCACGCTCAGAGGACTGGCGGTCAAAGACGAAGAAGGAAAGGATATCGTTTATACCGTCAGCGAGGATCCGGTCCCGGGCTATACGACCGTCATTACCGGTGATCCGGGAACAGGGTTCACAGTCACGAACTCTCATACACCGGGAACACCGCCGCCGACACCTCCGAAACCGCCGGTGCCGAACACAGCAGCCAAATAATGTATCAGGGACAGCGGACTCTGTTTTGAAAAGCAGAGAAAAAGGCTGTCCCTTTCTTTTGGGAAACATAAGGGAATAATGGTATAATGTGTGCGTTGAATTCAGGAGAAGTAAGTAATATGGAAGAAAAATTGAATGATCAGATGCTGGTCCGCCGTCAGAAGATGCAGGATCTGCGCGATAAGGGGATCGACCCCTTCGGACAGGCATTCGCCCGCAGTGACAATTCCAAAACGATAAAAGAAGCTTTCGGCGAGATGACAAAAGAACAGATCGCCGAGAATACAAAGACCGTCACGATCGCCGGCCGTATCATGAGCAAGCGCCGCATGGGCAAGATCGGTTTCATCCATCTGCAGGATAAATACGGTCAGATCCAGGCCGTTATCAATAAGAATGTTATCGGCGAGGAAAACTACGAATTATTCAAGGCGAGCGACCTCGGCGATATCATCGGTATCGAAGGTGAAGTCTTCCGTACTGACGCCGGTGAACTTTCCGTTAACTGCCGCGTCTATACGCATCTCTGCAAAGCTCTGCGTCCGCTGCCGGAAAAATTCCACGGTCTGACTGACATTGAAGAGCGTTACAGAAGAAGATATGTCGACCTGATCATGAACGAGGATTCCCGGAACACCGCGTTCAAGCGTTCAATGATCCTGAAGACGATCCGCAATTTCATGGATTCCCGCGGATTCGTCGAAGTCGAAACACCTGTATTGACAACATTACTGACTGGCGCGAGCGCCCGTCCGTTCATCACTCATCACAATGCCCAGGATATCGATATGTATATGCGTATCGCTCTGGAGCTTTCCTTAAAGAGACTTCTGGTCGGCGGTATGGAAGCCGTTTATGAGATCGGCAGAACCTTCCGCAACGAAGGTATGGACCCGATGCATAACCCGGAATTCACGATGATGGAAGCTTACCTGGCGTATTCCAACCTTGACGGTATGATGGACCTGACAGAAGGTCTTTACCAGGCGATCGCACAGACGATGGGCAAGGATACGTTCCGTTTCCTCGGCCACGATGTAACGATCAAGGCGCCGTTCAAGAGAGTTTCCATGGTTGAAGCGATCAAGGAGAAGACTGGTATCGACTTCAAGAAGGAAATGACGATGGAAGAAGCGACCGCTCTTGCCAAGGAACACGGGATCGAAGTGGAGAGCCACTTCACAGTTGGCCATATCATCAACGCGTTCTTTGAGAAATACGTTGAAGAAACACTGATCGAACCGACCTTCCTTTACGGACATCCGGTGGAGATCTCTCCGCTTACCAGAGCGAACAGAGAAGATCCGCGTTTTGTCGACAGATTTGAACTCTTTATCGCCGGTAAGGAATTCGCGAACGCTTATACCGAGCTGAACGATCCGGAAGATCAGCTTGCCCGCTTCAAGGAGCAGCTCCGTGAAAAAGAACTTGGCAACGATGAAGCCAACGATATTGATATGGACTTCGTCGAAGCACTCGAATACGGCATGCCTCCGACAGGCGGTATCGGATACGGTATCGACAGACTTGTCATGTTGTTTACGGAAAGCGAGAGCATCCGTGACGTCATCCTCTTCCCGACAATGAAGCAGCGCGGAGAATAAATCCCTGCAAAACGGTCGGATGAAGGCCAAAACGAAGGGATTTGAAGGCTTTTGTAAGGCTTTTTGAAGGAAAAAGTGGGAAATTTTGTACATTTCATAAGTCAAAATACCCCTGTTTCTCCCAATTTATCCCCAATTTGACGAAGACTTACGTAAAAATATGCAAAAATCACAAGCTCCTGTAACAAGGAGCTTTC
>JAUNQE010000015.1:0-9297 GCA_030536365.1 Erysipelotrichaceae bacterium
CTTGCTGGTCTCAAAGAGAAACAGCGGCTGTGTTTTTTTAATTGTTGTTTTAAGAATAGGGGAGACTACATTCCGAAGATCTTCTTGAACTGTTCGAGAAGCTTCATGATGTCGTTGATATCCTTGGTCATCGTCTCAAGGGTCTTGGGATCGAACTGCTTGAAGGTCTTGCTGAGATCTTCCAGGACCTTCGGATCGAATTCCTTGAAGGCGTCGGCGATCGTCTCGATCGATTTGAAATCGAAGTCACCGAAGGCAGCGGCATACTGGTCGATCGTCGCGGACATCGTTTCCAGCGGTACCCGTACGGTATCGATCATCGCCAGCAGCTGATGGATCTGATACCAGACAAAGGCGGCGACAGCAAGCAGGACGACGATGATCAGGATCGTCCGGATCGTTTCCTTTTTCTTGCGGTCACGCTGCTCGTTGATGAGTTCCATCAGAAGTTCATGATCGTTCATTTGACTGAGATTTTCGAATTCCATAGTGTTGCTCCTTTGTATTTAACGGTCGTTGACCTGTAAAATAACACATTTCAGATAATCGGAGACGTTGTTTCCGAGAATGACCGGATGATCCGGCGACTGGGCGCGGTTCTCGACCAGACGCAGACGTTTATGGGCATCGTTTGCGGCATTGAGCAGGATGCTCAGGAAGTGTCCGCGTTCCATATATTCGCTGCAGGAGCAGGTGACCAGATACCCGCCCGGCTTCAGCAGCTTCATCGCCCGGTAGTTGATCTCCTTATAGCCTTTTACGGCATTTTTCAGCGAGTTCTTGGATTTGGTGAAAGCCGGCGGATCGAGAACGATCACGTCGTACAGTTTGCCTTCTTTCTGCTTATCGACCAGATAGTCGAATACATCAGCGACTTCAAAAGTCGTATTCCGGAAACCGTTGAGTTCGCTGTTGACTCTTGCCTGTTCAATGGCCAGCTCGGAAGCATCGATACCGGTGACTTCTTTCGCAGTCACAGCCGCGCTCAGAGCGAAACCGCCGGTGTGGGTGCAGCAGTCAAGCACACTCTTGCCGGTACATAAGCGGCGGATCGCGAGATGGTTGTATTTCTGTTCAAGGAAATAACCGGTCTTCTGGCCTTCAGCGACATTGACCTGCAGCTTGACGCCGTTTTCCTTTACCGGGATCACGGTCGGGAAGGGATCACTCAGGAAACCCTTGACTCTCTCAAGCCCCTCCAGCGTGCGGACTTTCGCGTCACTGCGCTCATAGATCCCGCGTAAGGACAGTCCGTCTTCGGCAAAGACTTCCTTAACGACATCCACCAGCATCTCTTTGCGGACATCCATGCCCAGGGTATCGATCTCAAAGACCAGCACGTCTTCGAATTTATCAACGATCAGGCCCGGCAGGCGGTCGGAATCCGAGAAGACGACACGGCAGCAGTCGGTCTCGACAACGCTCTTACGGTAGTCCCAGGCGTCGCGGACGCGCTTTTTAAAGAAGTCGCGGTCGATCGTTTCCTGCGGATCACGGCTCAGCAGGCGGATACGGATCTTGGAATGATCATTGATGTAACCGCGGCCGATAAAGTCCTCTTTATAGGAGAAAACATCGACGATATCGCCGTTCCTGTATTCTCCCTCCACGTGGTCGATCTCATTATCATAGATCCACAGACCACCGTCGCGGACTGTGCGTCCCTCATATCTTTTCAGAATTATTCTTGTCATACTTTCATTCTACACTATCAAACATTAATAACGCATTCAGGAAAAAGAAAACCTTCCTCGCGGAAGGGAACTTTCAGATGGTGCCGCCACCGTGAATCGGACACGGGATTCATCCTTACCATGGATGCGTATTGCCACTATACTATGGCGGCGTCTTTTTATATATTACATTAATCATACTGAAAAATAAAGCGGAAAAATAATGTTTTTTCCACCTGTCAACTTGTTATACTTAATGTAGAGGGTAATTTCTATGAAAAACATACTTTTTGTAGCTTCAGAAGCGACTCCTTTTGCCAAGACCGGCGGTCTGGCCGACGTCGCCGGTTCTTTACCGAAGGCGATCGATAAGGAGTATTTTGACGTTCGCGT
This sequence comes from Erysipelotrichaceae bacterium, assembly GCA_030536365.1. Lineage (GTDB taxonomy): Bacteria > Bacillota_I > Bacilli_A > Erysipelotrichales > Erysipelotrichaceae > RGIG5669. Next base: position 2,067 of record JAUNQE010000015.1, read on the forward strand.
GATCATGCCGAAATACGGCTGCCTGAAACAGTCTGAGAAACTGGAGTACATCGGTAACTTCCAGATGTCCTTCGACTGGCGGGAAATGTATGTCGGTCTGTTCCGCGCTGTGTACGACGGTGTGACCTATTATTTCATCGATGATGAGGAACTCTTCAACACGCAGTTCCTGTACAGTGATGATACCCGTTTCGAGATCCGCCGTTTCGCATTCTTCTCCAAAGCCGCGCTCTCCGCGCTTGAGACCCTGCAGTTCCGTCCGGATGTCATCCACTGCCACGACTGGCAGAGCGGACTTGTACCGGTCTATCTGAATGAGATGTTCCAGGATAACCCGTTCTATCAGGGGATCAAGACCGTCATGACGATCCATAACCTGAAGTTCCAGGGCCGCTGGAATCTGGATGAGACAAAGTCGATCACCGGATTACCGAAGCGCTGCTTCTATTCCGGTGCTCTGGAATATTATAATGACGCCAATCTGCTCAAGGGCGGTCTTGTCTATTCTGACGCGATCACGACCGTTTCCCCGAGCTATGCCGAAGAGATCCAGAACCCGTTCTACGGGGAAGGACTGGATGGTCTTCTGCGCTTACGCAGGAACGATCTGCGCGGTATCCTGAACGGTATCGATACCGATGTCTTCGACCCGGCAAATGATCCGTATATCCCGTTTGCCTTTGACGTAAAGAATTTCCGTAAAGAAAAGATCCTCAACAAGACCGCTTTACAGGAAGAACTTGGTCTCCCTGTTGATAAGAAAGCGATGATGATCGGGATCGTTTCAAGATTAACAGATCAGAAGGGTTTCGACCTGATCGCCCGTGTCATGGAAGAGATCCTGGCAACGGACAACGTTCAGTTCGTCATCCTCGGTACCGGCGAAAGCCGTTATGAGGATATGTTCCGTTATTTCGATTATCAATATCATGATAAGTGCTCCGCACATATCACCTATTCTGAAGAGCTTTCCCATAAGATCTACGCCGCATCCGACGCGTTCCTGATGCCGTCGCTCTTCGAACCGTGCGGACTGAGCCAGATGATGTCTCTGCGTTACGGCACACTGCCGATCGTCCGTGAGACCGGCGGTCTGCGTGACAGCGTCCAGCCGTATAACGAGTATACAAAGGAAGGCACCGGCTTCTCCTTCGCGAACTACAACGCTCACGAAATGATGAATACGATCCGCTATGCGGAACAGATCTATTACGATCACAAACGCGACTGGAACAAGATCGTCGAACAGGCGATGAAGGTCGATTTCTCCTGGAAGACTTCTGCCTTAAAGTATCAGGAAATGTACGACTGGCTGACAAGCGGTCAGTGACACATTCCCTCAATTACTTTGTAATAGCGCGGAAGATCCGCTTTAACAGCAACTCTGGTGCTCGCACCGGAGTTTTCTTTTGCGACGGTCTGTCCGCGTCTTTCTTCATTCTCCGTCTCGACAGTCACATCGGCCGGAAGGAATTCAAGGACATCCTCATCGATCAAAGAGGCGATCGCGACAGCGTCGTGCATCGGCTCGCCTTTACGGAAGTCGATCATCGTCTGCATCGTCTGACGGATGAGCGGATCAAGATCCTTGCTGATCGGATCAAAGATTTCACGCGGAAGAGGGCACTTCAGGGTGACGTTGAGTCCGACCATATCGATCGGGATCCCGCTGCTGAAAACGATATCCGCCGCCCAGGCATCGTGTCCGATATTTGCCTCGGCAAATGGAGTGATATTGCCGGCTTCGGTGGAACCTCCCATCATGACGATCTTTTTGATCTCCTGCTTGAGTTCAGGATGTTTCTCGATCGCCAGCGCGATATTCGTGAGCGGAGCGACCGTGACTAAGACGAGTTCACCCGGATATTCCTTTGCAACTTCGGCGATCTTATCCCAGGCCGGAAGGGGATCCGCTGACTTTTCGCAGTGCGGGATATCTGCGTCCGCGAGGCCGTTATGGCCGTGATGCTGCCAGACCGGCTCCTCGAATTCTTCCTTCAGATAGCTCTTGGCGCCCATGGCGACCGGGATATCTTTTTTGAAAAGGGAGACGATGTCGATCGCGTTGGCGGTCGTGACTTCGGTGTAATTGTTGCCGCCCATCGTGGTGACAGCCTTCAGATCAAAAACATTATCGTAAGACAGGCCCAGGGCCAGACAGAAGAAATCGTCGATTCCGGGATCGGTATCAATGATGATCGGGATCTTTTTCATAACTGTTCCTTTCAAAAAGAGAAAGACGGGCTTTCTCTTTGTTTCTTATTCTTCGACGACGGTCATGCTTTCGATGACCTGGGGTTCGAACGGTTTGTCACGGAAGTCAGTGGGGACCATCGCGATGCGGTCAACAACTTCCATACCGCTGACGAGCTTGCCGAAGGCGGCGTACTGTCCGTCAAGATGCGGTGCGTCCTTGTGCATGATGAAGAACTGGCTGCCCGCGGAGTTGGGGTCATAGGCTCTGGCCATGGAAAGAACACCGGCTGTGTGCTTCAGGTTGTTAGCGAAGCCGTTGGCACGGAATTCACCCTTGATGGACCAGCCCGGTCCGCCGGTGCCGGTGCCTAACGGGCATCCGCCCTGGATCATGAAGCCCGGGATGACACGGTGGAAGGTAAGACCGTTGTAGAAGCCTTTGTTGACGAGTTTCAGGAAATTCTCAACAGTGACCGGTGCGATCTCCGGATAGAGTTCCGCGACCATTTCGTCACCGTTTTTCATTTTGATACGGATCTTTGGATTTGCCATACGAATATTTCTCACTTTCTACTAGAAAAAGTATAAGAGCTTAAGAAAGGCTTTTGCAAGTCCTGTGTATTATAATGAAGGCAAGTGAGGTATATTATCATGAAGGAAAATGTTCTGGTACTGTTCAACGACCTGAGCGACGAGACAAGAGAAAAGATCGAGAAGCTCTGCGGCGAAAACGAGTATTCCGTCCGCTTTTTCACCAAAAAAGAGGATATGCAGCCGTATCTCAGCGAAGCGACGATCATTCACGGCGCCGGTCCGGATCTGATCATCAATTCCCCGAAACTGAAGTGGTTCTCCTCTTCAACAGCTGGTGTTAATGTCTATTTCAAGCCGGGCGTCCTGCGTGACGGCCTCGTTCTCACGAACTCTGCCGGTGCATACGGCCTTTCGATCTCCGAGCATATGATCATGGTCGCGCTGATGCTGCTGCGCCGCATGCCGGAATACAATACGATCGTTTCCGAAAGAAGATGGGTCAATTCGCTGCCGCAGCAGAGCATTTACGGTTCCCGCATCACCGTCATCGGTACCGGTGATATCGGCTCGAACTTCGCGAAAAGAGCGCGTGTTTTCGGACCAGCCAGTCTGATCGGTGTGAACCGCAGCGGACGCGCTGCCGAAGGCTTTGACCGCTGTGTAAAGATCGAAGAGATCGATTCCCTGCTTCCGGAAACAGACCTTCTGTTCATGGCTGTACCGGAGACCCCGGAAACGATCCATCTCTTGGATGAGAGAAGGATCGCGCTTTTACCGGATACTTCGTTCGTGATCAATGTCGGCCGCGGTTCCGCGATCGATGAAGCTGCGATCAAGGAAGCTCTGGATAACGGCAAGCTGGCAGGCGCTGCTCTGGACGTCTTTGAAAAAGAACCGCTGCCGGAAGATTCCCCGCTTTACGGAACAAAGAATCTGATCATCACTCCGCACTGCTCCGGACAGACAACGCTCGAATATACCCGTTACCGCAATATGGAGATGTTCTATGAGAACCTCTGCCATTACGCAAAAGGGGAGACCCTCGAACATATCGTTGATAAGGACCGTCAGTACTGATCGTCCTTAGAAAAAGACAAAACAAAAAAAGAAGCGTTAAGCTTCTTTTCTTTTAAATTGGTGCGGATGACAGGACTTGAACCTGCACAGGTCGCCCCACATGAACCTGAATCATGCGCGTCTACCAGTTCCGCCACATCCGCGTGCTTACTTATTGTAATTCAATTCATTGATTTTGGCAATGGTAAAAGTTAGAATATTTTTCATAGAGGTAAAAAACTATGAAGATCGGTTGTACACCTTCCGAACTCGGTGAGTCCGGAGAAGAAAAGATCCGCCAGGCATATCTCGATTATGTCACCATGTATGGCGGAGAATCCTATTGTCTTGAACCGGTATATGAACCGGAAGCCATCGAAGCGATGGTCAGGGAATATGACGGTTTTATATTCACCGGCGGCCAGGACGTTGATCCCAGCTGCTATGGTGAAGAGAGAAAAGCGGAATGCGGCGAATCCGCCAAGGCCCGCGATGATTTTGAACTGCTTCTGGCCAGGGAATGCCTGCGCGTCGGCAAGCCGGTATTCGGCATCTGCCGTGGACTGCAGCTGCTCAATGTCGCAGCGGGAGGAACGCTGATCCAGGATATCGACAGTGAGATCGATACAGAGATCGTTCATCCGCAGGAAGACAGAACTGTGAAGTACGCGCACAGCGTACAGACCGTTGAAGGCACCTACTTCGCGAAGCTCCTGGGGAAGGAACCCTTTAAGATCAACAGCTTCCATCATCAGGCCGCAAAGAAGATCGCTCCCGGTTTCCGTGCCGGCGTCATGAGCCCGGACGGGATCGTTGAGGCGATCGAATCCATCGACAGGCCCTGGATCAAGGCGGTTCAGTGGCATCCGGAAAGAATGGACAAGGATGAGCCGTTCAGCAAGGCTCTGATGGAGGATTTCCTCCATTGGTGCCATCGATGAATCCGTTCTCCGAGAAGCTCCGCCGGCATACATTAAAAAAGACATCTCCCGTACTGACCGGATACTTTTTCCTTGGTATCGGTTTCGGCATTCTGCTGAAGCAGATCGGGTACGGTCTTTTCGAATGCTTCCTGATGTCTGTTTTGATCTTCAGCGGTTCCATGCAGTACGCGGCGATCGGTCTTCTGAACGCCCATGTCAGCATGGCCTCCGCGTTTCTTACGACTCTGATGGTCAATGCCCGTTATCTGTTCTATTCGCTTTCGCTGGTCGAGCGCTACCGCAATACCGGAAAGCGGAAACCGTATCTGATCCATTCGATCGTTGATGAGGCATATGCCCTGATCTGTGAGAACGATTGTCCCCCGGGAGTCGAGAAAGAGGACTACTGGCTGGCTGTTTCCCTTTACGATCATCTTTACTGGATCTTCTCGACGATGCTCGGCGTTCTGCTTGGTTCCCTGATCTCCTTCGAGATCAAGGGTATCGATTTCGTCATGACCGCCTTGTTCGTTACGATCTTTACCGATCAGTGGATGAAGGCTGAGGATCATCTGCCGGCGCTCTCCGGTCTGATCATCCCGGCTGTCTTCCTGATCCTTCTGGGACGCGACAGGTTCCTGGTGCCGGCGATGCTGGTGCTCTCCGTATTCTGCGCCTTTTACAGAAAGGGGGAAACGAAATGAGCTACGCATTGAAGATCATCCTGGCGATGACGCTGGCGTCCGCGCTTCTGCGTTTCCTGCCGTTCCTTATCTTCTCCGGAGACCGTCCGATCCCGCTCTCCCTTGTCCGCTTAGGAAAAACGCTGCCGGCGGCAGCGATGGGTATGCTGGTGATCTATTGTCTGAAAGACGTTGCCTGGACGGCGATGCCTTTCGGAATTCCGGAGCTCATCGGCTGTGCCTTTACGGTCATCAGCTACCGTCTCACCAAGAATAATCTGGTCAGTATCTTCGGCGGTACGTTCCTATATCTTGTGATCGTGAATTTTATTCTCTAGCCAGCCGTTCATTCTGTAGAGAAGATATGCCCCCAGGATCGTCAGAAGGATATAAAGCACGATCACGGTATTGTTGCCGAGAAGGGGAACAAGATCGCGGAAGATGATCTGCGGCATCTTCTGCAGCGGATTGATATAAAAGAGATTGATCTCGCCGCGGCTGTTTAAAAGAAGATTCAGCAAAAGCGCCATTGTGCAGCAGCATAAATACAGAATACAGGCATTGCGAAAGCCTGTATTTTTGTTTCGGACACAGGAATAGGACAAAAGCCCGAAAAGGATCATCGAGATATGCCAGAGATAGGAAAGGACAGTCAGATCTGTTCGGAAGTAGTGCAGGCCGCTGGGATCGAAGAAAACAGCGATCCCGCCCAGAAGCGAGAAACTGCTTAAAAAGGCAAAGACCGTGTCCTTTGCATTATCGTCTTTGACAAACAGCAGTGCGGAAGCAAGATACATCGGCAGGGAACAGAGCTGCCAGGGGAAATACCACCATACATAATAGCCGTATGCCCGGAAGAGAACGATCTGTTTATAGACTTCGCAGCACAGCAGGAGGATCCCCCAGAATGCAACGGATTTTCCGATCCTTTTCATGCTTTCATATTAACACAGGGTGCCATTCTTCTTGATTGACCCTTATAATGGGTTTGCTTAAAATAAATATAAGAAAAGAGGTGTTAATATGAACGACGTTTTTGAATTCTTAAAATCCGCCGGGACATATTATCTGGCAACGGCGGAAGGCGATCAGCCACGTGTGCGGCCTTTTGGAACGATCGATCTCTACGACGGCCATCTCGCGATCCAGACCGGCCTTGTAAAAGATGTTGCCAAACAAATGCTGAAAAATCCAAAAGTTGAAATCTGCGCATTCAAGGACGGCAGATGGATCCGCGTCAGCGGTGAAGTTGAACTGGACGAACGTCTGGAAGCGCAAGTGCATATGCTCGACAATTACCCGGACCTAGGGAATATGTATAAGCCCGGAGATGGAAATACGGCGGTGTTCCGCTTCAAATCCGGAAAAGCTGTTATCAGTTCCTTTACCGAAAGTCCGGTCGTTATCGAGTTGTGATATGGCTAAGAAAGATGCATTGAAACTGGAAAACCAGATCTGTTTTCCGCTTTATGTCGCTTCCAAGGAAGTGATCCGCCGCTACAATCCGCTTCTCAAGGAACTGGATCTGACCTATACCCAGTATCTCGTCATGATGGTCCTCTGGGAAAACGAATCGATCGGCGCCAAGGAACTCGGAGATAAGCTCTTCCTGGATTCGGGGACACTCACGCCCCTGATCAAGAAGATGGAAGCGAAGGGTTATCTCGAAAAGACGCAGTCGGAAAACGATTTGCGAAAGATCACACTGACGATCACGGAGAAGGGCCGTCTTCTGCAGGAAAAAGCATTGGATGTCCCGTTTTCTGTTGCGAGCTGCATCGAGCTTCCCCAGCAGGACGCTATGGATCTTTACCGGATCCTCTACGAAATGCTGCATCA
>JAUNQE010000015.1:9307-23313 GCA_030536365.1 Erysipelotrichaceae bacterium
CACAAAACAAGGAGATTTAGAAGATTATGATCAGTTTTGAAAGTGACTACATCGAAGGCGCGCATCCTTCGATCCTCGAAAGCTTCGAGAAACACAACTACGACCAGGTGCCCGGCTATGGATTCGATAAGTTCACCGCTCACGCGACGGAACTGATCCGTGAAGCCAGCGGCTGTCAGGATGCCGATGTCTATTACCTGATCGGCGGTACACAGACCAACCAGGTCGTGATCGATACGATGCTGCAGCCATATGAAGGTGTTGTCGCTCCGGAAACCGGCCATATCGCTGTTCATGAAGCGGGTGCTGTGGAGTATACCGGTCATAAGATCCTGACCGTTCCCTCCCACGACGGCAAGATGGACGCGACCGAGCTCAGAGCGCTGGTCAAGGGCTTCTATGATGACCAGAACCATGAGCATATGGTCTTCCCGGGACTGATCTTCCTTACTTTCCCGACCGAACTCGGCACGATCTATACGAAGAAGGAACTGCAGGACATCCGCGCCGTCGCGGATGAATTCAAGCTTTCTGTCTATGTTGACGGTGCCCGTCTGGGTTACGGCCTGATGAGCAGCAAGTGCGACCTGACGTTCAAGGAATTCGTTGAACTCGTCGATGTATTCTATATCGGCGGTACCAAGGTCGGCGCTCTCTGCGGTGAGGCTGTCGTCTTCAAGAAAGGCTTTATGCCCGCGCACTTCGCGACCAGAGTCAAACAGCATGGCGCGATGATCGCCAAGGGCAGACTGCTCAGCCAGCAGTTTGAAACACTGTTCACCGATAACCTTTACTTCGATATCGCATCCCACGCGATCCGCCTCGCGGATAAGCTGAAAGCCGGCTTCGCGGCGAAGGGGTACGAATTCTATATCGATTCACCGACCAATCAGCAGTTCTTCATCTTCAGCAAGGAAGAAGCGGAGTATATCGGAAAAGAATTCCGTTTCAGCTTCTGGGAAAAGCTGGATGAGGAGCGTACTGTCTATCGTTTTGTAACGAGCTGGGCGACGAAAGAAGAAAACGTCGACAAGCTGCTCGCTTATCTTCCGGAACATCGTTCCTGAGTGTCTATTCTTAAGTTGGGGGTTTTATGCGCATCATCATTGTCGGCTGCGGTAAAGTTGGAGCCACGATCGTCGAGCAGTTAAGTGACGAGGGACACGATATCGTAGTTGTTGATATCAATTCTAAAAAGATCGACGCCATTACAACGGCTTATGATGTCATGGGCATCGTTGGCAATGGCACGAATTTCAAAGTTCTGAAAGATGCCGGTATCGAGGATACCGATCTTTTGATCGCGGTCACCGATTCAGACGAGCAGAATCTTCTGACCTGTCTGATCGCGAAGAAAGCCGGTAACTGTTCCACGATCGCCCGTGTGCGCGATCCGGAATTAAACGAGGATATCGATTTTATCGCCGAGGAACTCGGTCTTTCGATGACCGTCAACCCGGAAAAGGCGGCGGCTGTTGAGATCGCCCGTCTGCTCCGTTTTCCGGCTGCCGTACAGATCGATACGTTTGCCCGTGATGAGGTCGAACTGCTCAAGTTCATCATTCCGGCGAACTCACCGCTGGCCGGGCATTCTCTGATCGATGTCGGCAGTATCCAGGACAACGTCCTGATCTGCTGTGTTGAAAGAGGGGATGAAGTTATCATCCCGAACGGTTCCTTTATTCTGGAAGCCGGAGACAAGATCTCGATCGCTTCCTCTTCCGCCGGAGCCCGTGATTTCTTCCGCCGTATCGGAATCGACGTCAAACACGTCAAGAACGTGCTGATCGTCGGCGGCGGTAAGATCGGCGTCTATCTCTGCCAGGTGCTTTCCGAGAAGGGCATTGCCCTGAAGATCATCGAACAGGACTACAAGCGCTGCTGCGAACTCTGTGAACAGCTTCCGGAAGTTACCGTGATCCACGGGGACGGCACCGATGAGCTCGTTCTGCGCGAAGAGGGGATCGCGGACGCGGATGCGTTCGTTTCGCTTACCGGTATCGATGAGGAGAACATCTTCCTCTCGATGTTCGCCAGAAAAGTCTCCCACGCCAAGGTCGTCACCAAGATCGACCGCATCTCCTTTACCGATGTCATCAACCAGCTGCATCTCGGCAGTATGATCTATCCGAAAAAGATCACCGCGGATCATATCGTCCGTTATGTCCGTGCCATGAGCAATGCCCAGGGCAATTCCCAGATCGAAACTCTGCATGAGCTGATCGAAGGCAAGGTCGAGGCCTGCAGTTTCAATATCGGGACTGAATCATCGATCATCGATATTCCTCTGCAGAAGCTGAAGATCATCCGTGACGCGCTGATCGTCTGTATCCGCCGCGAGAACGAGGTCATCATCCCCAACGGTCAGAGCGTGATCCGTCCGGGCGATACGATCGTTGTCGTCACTTCGAAACTCGGCATCAACGATATCAGCGATATTCTTGAAAAAGAGGGCAGGACCGCATGAATTACCGTATCATCGGCACCTTCCTCGGAAACGTCCTGCGTATCGAGGCGCTGCTTTTGCTGCTGCCATGCCTGACCGGCATGTTGTATGGCGAAAAGCAGGCCATGGTCTATCTTTTTACAGCAGCACTGACCTATGTTCTGGGCCGGCTGCTTTCTTTACGCAAGGATACGACTTCCATCTATTACGCAAAAGAAGGGTTTGTCTCCGTCGGCCTGGCCTGGATCCTGATGAGTATCCTCGGAGCGCTTCCTTTTGTGATCACACGCGAGATCCCGCATTTCATGGATGCGCTTTTTGAAACGATCTCCGGCTTTACCACGACCGGAGCCAGTATCCTGCCGGCACCGGAGGAAATGAGCTACGCTGCCAATCTCTGGCGCTGTCTGACGCACTGGATCGGCGGTATGGGCATCATCGTCTTCATGCTGGCGGTCTTCCCCAGCAACGGCGGCTACAACATGCATCTGATGAAAGCGGAGAGCCCGGGACCGCAGGTCGGCAAGCTCGTTCCGAAGATCCGTGAAACGGCGCAGACGCTTTACCGCATTTATCTCGTGATGACGATCGCTGAGATCGTGATCCTGTTTCTGGCAGGCATGCCGTTATATGATTCGATCTGTACGGCTTTCGGTTCTGCCGGTACCGGCGGCTACGGCATCAAGAACGATTCCATGGCTTCCTATTCTGTGCTTTTGCAGGTCATCATCACTGTCTTCATCCTCGGCTTCGGCGTGAACTTCAACGCCTATTACTATCTGCTGCGCACCAAGACCCGCAAGGAAGCCTTTAAGATCGATGAAGTCCGCTGGTATTTCGTGATCGTGCTGGCTTCCACTCTGCTCATCGCCTTCAACGTGCGTTCCTATTTCGGCAGTTTCCTGAGTTCTTTCCAGCAGGCTGCCTTCCAGGTCGCCTCGATCATCACGACGACCGGTTACGCGACTACCAATTTCGATCTCTGGCCGACATTCTCCAAAGCGATACTTGTGCTTCTGATGTTTATCGGCGCCTGTGCCGGTTCGACCGGCGGCGGCGTGAAAGTCTCGCGTGTCATTCTGGTTGCCAGAATGATCAAGCTTGAAGTGCTGCGCTTCATCCGTCCGAATCAGGTCCGTAATCTGCGTATGGACGGTAAGGTCATCGATACCGAGACACTGCGTTCCGTCGGTGCCTTCATGCTGACGTTCGTTGTGGTCTTTATCGTTTCCGTCATGCTGGTGACTCTTGATAATGTCGATCTCGTGACAGCCTTTACTTCAGTTGCTGCGACACTGAACAACATCGGTCCGGGTCTCGGAGCGGTTGGGCCTGCCTGCAACTACGGCGGTCTTTCCTACTTCAGCAAGGCAGTTCTGATGTTCGATATGCTGGCAGGTCGCCTCGAGCTCTTCCCGATCCTGATCCTGCTTGCACCGCAGACATACAAAAAGACATGATTGTTCGCTTAAAATCACGTTTTTATCTTTTATTTTCGCGTTAATCTTGATATTATTTTTTTGTCCTGATCGTATGATATTAGGGTGAGTGCGTTTTCAGGGGTATATAAAAAACGGACTTGCTGCTTCTGTTGATACGACGGAAGTTTTTATTTTTACGTGAGGACAGTAAAGGGGTTAGTATGTTAGAAAAACTTTTCAAGCTGAGCAAACACAAAACAACTCCCAGAACAGAGATCGTTGCCGGTCTGACGACCTTCATGACGATGGTCTACATCCTGGCGGTCAATCCGAACATTCTGAGTGCTTCCGGAATGGACAAGGGCGCAATCTTCACAGCGACTGCCGTTGCTTCTGCGATCGCATGTCTCTGTATGGCTCTGTTCTCCAATCTGCCGTTTGCCTTATCCGCAGGTATGGGTCTGAACGCGTACTTCGCATACACCGTCTGCGGCGGTATGGGTTATTCCTGGCAGGTCGCTCTGACAGCTGTTCTGGTCGAAGGTCTTATCTTCATCGTTTTATCACTTACCAATGTTCGTGAAGCGATCTTCAACGCGATCCCAACGACTCTGAAAGTTGCTGTTTCCGTTGGTATCGGCTTCTTCATCGCCTTCATCGGCATGCAGAACGCGCATATCATCGTCGGCAGCGCTACTTTGGTCGGACTGTTCTCCTTCAGCGGTTCCATCGCTGCCGGTACTTTCTCTTATGAAGGTATCACCGTAGTTCTGGCACTGGTCGGCACGCTGGTCACAGCCTATATGCTTCTTAAGGGCGTTAAGGGCTACATGCTGTTCGGTATCCTGATCACCTGGGTACTCGGCATCATCTGTCAGCTCACCGGTCTCTATGTTCCGAATCCGGAAGCCGGTTTCTATTCTCTGCTGCCGACAGCGATCGTATCTATGCCGGCATCCATGGCATCCACGATGTTCCAGTTTGACTTCAGCTTCGTCGCATCCCATCTGCTGGATTTCGCCGTCGTTGTCTTTGCGTTCCTGTTCGTTGATATCTTCGATACTCTGGGAACTGTCATCGGCTGTGCAGCCAAGGCAGACCTCCTGGATGAAGAGGGCCATCTCGAAGGCATCCGCGGTGCTCTTTTAGCAGACGCTGTCGGTACGACTGTCGGCGCATGCTTAGGCACCAGCACTATCACAACCTTCGTTGAATCCTCTTCCGGTATCTCCGAAGGCGGCCGTACCGGTCTGACTTCCATCACCACCGGTCTTCTGTTCCTGCTGTCCTTATTCCTCTCGCCGCTGTTCTTAACGATCCCGAGCTTCGCAACCGCACCGGCTCTGATCGTTGTCGGCTTCCTGATGATGCAGCAGGTCTCCAAGATCGACTGGAGCGATATGGTCGAAGGCATTCCTTGCTTCTTATGCATCGCGACAATGGGCTTCGCATATTCCATCTCCGAAGGTATCTCCTTCGGTATCATCTCCTACGTCGCTCTGCATGTTCTGACAGGCAAGACCAAGAATATGTCGGTCCTGATGTATATTCTTGCTGTTGTCTTCATCCTGAAATACATCGTTCTCTAAGAAACAGCAGAAAGAACAATTTATTCCTTAAGACAGTCTCCGGACTGTCTTTTTTTGTCTGTTTTCCTTACAATAAAGGCATGCCATGCCCGTACTATAAACACTGCGGCTCCTGCAGCTATCTTCCGGAAGACGAGAAGAAAGCAGCGGCTGAAAAATTCGCGAAAGTCAAAGAGATGCTGAAGCCATTCAAGGTCGGCAAATGTTTTGAGAATCCCGAACCGTTCCGCTACCGTCATAAGGTGATCTATCATTTTGCGATGCGCGATAACCGTCTGATCGCTGGTTTTCATCCGTCCGGAAGCACCAAGGTCCTCGAGATCGACGACTGTCTGATCCAGTCGGAGGCCGCTGTAAGTATCAACCGCGATCTGGTCAGTATCTGCAACCGTCATCATCTGACCGCCTATAACGAGAGGACCGGGCAGGGATGCCTGCGTCATGTGCTTTATCGTGTATCGATAGACAATAAAGTACTGATGTGTATCGTCACCGCGACGAGAGAACTCTACGGCAGCAAGGATATCCTGAAGGAACTGCGGGCTCTTCATCCCGAAATCATCGGGATCGACCAGTACGTGCAGAAACGCTCCACCAGCATCGTGATCGAAGGGGAGACGAAGCAGCTTTACGGAAAGGGTTATCTGATCGATCAGCTCGGACCTTACCGTTTTGCGATCTCTTCCTCGGCCTTCTACCAGGTCAATCCGAAGATGGCGGAGATCATCTATAACGAAGCCGTTGAAGCGCTGCGGCTGACCGGAGAAGAGAAGGCATTAGACTTATACTGCGGTATCGGCACGATCTCGCATTTTCTCTCCGGAAAGGTTAAGGAAGTTCTGGGCGTGGAACTGAATCCGCGCGCTGTCAGAGACGCTGTCCGGAATGCGCAGATGAATGAAGCTAATAATATCGAATTCCGCTGCCAGGATGCCGGTGAGGTCCGTTTTGATAAGGACTTCGACGTTGTCGTCGTTGATCCGCCGCGTTCCGGTCTCGACAGAAGACTGGTTGCGCAGCTGAACTCCCAACCGGCAAAAAAGGTCGCCTATATCTCCTGCAATCCGGAAACGATGAAGCGTGATCTGCTGCAGCTGCAGAAGAAATACCAGATCGGTGAGATCGAGCTTTTTGATCAGTTCGGATTTACCGATCACGTGGAAGCTTTCTGTCTTCTGAAACGTAAGGAAAAGACCGCCGGCACGAATGCATCAGGGAGAAGAAACTGAATGAAGATGAAGAGGATCCTGGTGATCGGCAGCCCCGGTTCCGGGAAAAGCACTTTCTCGCGAAAACTCCGGGACAGGACCGGCTTGCCTCTTTTTTATCTGGATCAGATATTCCATAATCCCGACAAAACGACTGTGAGCCGTGAGGAATTCGATGAGAAGTTATCCGCTGTCCTTGCGCAGGAACAGTGGATCCTTGACGGAAACTATCACCGCACACTTCCCCGGCGTCTGGAAAGCTGTACGGATGTCTTCTTTTTCGATCTTCCGGTCGAGACCTGTTTAGAGGGTGCTGCCTCCCGTATCGGTCAGGAAAGGGAAGATATGCCCTGGACTGAAGAGGAATTCGATCCGGAATTCCGGCAATATATCCTGGACTTTCCGAAGGATCAGCTTCCTGAGATCTATAAACTGCTTGAAGAATACAGCAATAAAAAAACGATCACCGTATTTCATTCGCGGGAAGAAGCGGATGAATGGCTGACCGTTTCGCTTTGATTCAGTTTTTGGGGATCTGATAATAGCGGATCACATAATCATAGAAGTGCAGAGTGAGGGGCTCCAGACGGAATCCCTCATTTTCTTTCTGGATCGAATAGATCGTTCTAGTGTATGGCTCATTCTCGTTCAGCTGCTGCGGCCAGCATTCACGGTAGAACTGATCGTCGTATTCCCGGATATAGACGAGATCGTTTTCAGCAAGTTCCTTCGGGAAAAGCGACGGATCGTTCTCGGCATGGACCTTTGAATCGTGGAAGATGAAATAGAGGCCGCTGAGTTCCTCGCGGTCATAGCCGAATTCATCAAACGGATCGACAAGCAGAACATCGATCTGATTCTGGGTGATGTTTCTCTGCGGGAGTAGATCCTTGAGAGAAGATGTCTCAATGAAGGGCAGCATGCACAGCGGGAATACAAGGAACAGCAAAGGTGTGCGGATGCTGTCGAGAAGAAGGCAGATCACAAAGACCATGCCGAAGAAAAGATAGGAGATCATATAACGGTCATAGGAGGCCAGAACGACTGCCTCATCCGCGCCGAAAGAAGTCATATAGAGCAGAAGGATCGTAAAGGCATAACCGAAGACGCCGATCAGATAAGTCAATGCCAGAAGGATTCCCTGTTTGCGTTTTACCGCCAGCATCAGAAGCATCAGGAACGCGGAAACGACGAAGTAGGGCAGATCGATCGGATGGGTGACCATCGGCCGGAAGATGAGTTCATGCAGGAAATGACGGGCGATGCCGTTGGCGTAGCTTCCACTGACCAGAGCCTGCGAGATCGCTTCGCCAAAGGAGATATTGCCGACGACGAACTGTCCGCCGATGTCCTTGCTTTTGATCAGAAGCGACCACGACAGCATCATCAACAATGGCACGATGATGACTGTAAGCAGATAAGGAATGTCTTTCTTTTCCTTCTTCAGCAGTGACTTGACTACCAGGCGGAAAACGATCAGCATGTAGAAGCAGATACCGATCTGCTTGCTTAAAAGGATGGCTGAAAGAAGAAGGGAGAGAGACACTGTGTTGAAGACATCGAGATCGTACCTGTACGCATAGAACAGTGTTCCTCCGGCCAGCGCTGCCAGGACCCAGTCAGCGTACACGGAATTATACATCAGCGCCCATTCCTGGGCAGTCTGCGTCTTGGAGATCAGAAGTCCCGCCAGGAAAACTGAGATCAGGATCATGCATCCCTTCATCCAGTCGAAGCTGTCTTTTCTGCGCAGCGAGGAAAAGAGCGGCAGAAAGACGCTGAGATAGAATATGGACTGGGCGATATAAAGGATCTTTTCACTGTAGAGGAAGCCGTTAAAGCCGCAGAAAAGGACTTTGAGAAGCGTCAGAAACGGCGGGTAATCGTTATGCACTTTCAGGATCTCGCCGGTCAGATAGAATCCGTTATTCTTCAAGGATTCGATGACCATCGGTCCCCAGTGCATGAACTCGTCGCAGTTGGAAAAACCGCGGTTACGGTAGAGCAGGAAGAACCAGAGGGTCCCGAAGAGAAAGGCAGCCGTGCCGACGCCGGCATAATTGTCGAAGAATTCCTTTAAATTCTCTTTTTGTTTGTGCAGGAAGAAAATGGCCAGCAGGATCCAGAACAGCGCCCCGATCGCCATAAGAAGATAGAAGCCCGCTTTCAGCTGACCGAAAAAAGAGAAGATATATAATACAAAAACGGCCGCAGTAAGTCCCGGCAGCATCACCATCTCAAAACGGCGGTGAGTCAGCATGACCAGCAAGCCGGCAAAGGAAAACAGCCATAACAGTGTATATAAGTAGAACATCTTTATCATTATAACGAAAAAAGAAACGCACAGAAACCGGCGCACTTGAAATTGAGTGCTATACTGAAAAAAGAGGTGATTATTATGAACGATCTGCTTTCATTCCTTTATAACAGTCCAACGGCTTTCCAGGCCGTCGACAATATTGCCGCGCTGCTGAAGGAAAACGGATTTCAGGAATACAGTGAAAACGAAACCGTTTCCTTTAAAAAGGGCGGTAAATACTTTACGACCCGCAACCAGAGCAGCATTCTCGCGTTCAAGGTCGGAAAAGATCTGAAAGACGCGAACTTCCATATCGCTGCCAGTCATTCCGACTGCCCCGGCTTTAAACTGAAACCGAATTCGCTCAAAAGCGGTCCGCACGGTGTATTCGCGCAGCTGAATACCGAGGTCTACGGCGGCGCTTTGCTGGCACCCTGGTTCGACCGTCCGCTCTCCCTTGCCGGAAGACTGATCCTGCGTACGGAGAAGGGCGTTGAATCCCGTCTGTTCGATATGAAGAAGAATTTCTGTATGATCCCTTCGCTGGCCATCCATATGAACCGCGAAGCGAATAAAGGCTATTCCTACAACCCGCAGAAAGATCTTCTGCCGATCGTGGCGATGGAAAAGGATTTCGATCTGAACAGCTATCTCGTCAAGGAAGCCGGGATCGAAAAGGATCAGCTGCTTGGCTATGATCTTTATCTTTATCCGCGTCAGGAACCGGTCGTCTGGGGCGCAGAGGACGAGTTCTTCGCAAGCCACCATATCGACAATCTCGAATGCGCTTATACAACACTGAAAGCCTTCCTTGAAGCAGACAAGAAGAACAACATCAACGTTTATGCCTGCTTCGATAACGAAGAGGTCGGCTCTTTGACAAGGCAAGGCGCTGACAGTGACTTCCTGGTCCGCAATCTTGAGAAAGTCGCCAACGGTCTCGGACTCTGCTATCCGGAGATCCTGGCTGGCTCGATGATGCTGTCCTGTGATAACGCGCACAGCGCGCATCCGAACTATCCGGAAAAAGACGATCCGACGAATCATGTCATCATGAACAAAGGCATCGTCATCAAATACAACGCCAATCAGAGCTATACCAGTGACGCGCTCTCCTCGGCGGTCTTCCGTCTGATCTGCGACAAAGCGAACGTCCCGTATCAGTTCTATACGAACCGCAGTGACATCCGCGGCGGATCGACGCTTGGCAATCTCTCAAATGCTCAGGTCTCTCTGCTCTCTCTGGACATCGGCTGCGCCCAGCTGGCGATGCATTCCTGCTATGAATCTGCCGGCATGAAAGATGTGCAGTATATGATCGATGGTGTCAGAGCCTACTACAATACGCATGTCTCCCTTACGAAGGACGGGAGTTATCATATTTCCTGACCATGTTCTCCATCTTCCGCCGATTTGATCCGGATCACGATAACGGAGACCTCGAAGACGAAGTCGTTTTAAAAGAACATTACCGTCTCTCCGCGGAAGAGACCAGTGACGGTGTGCCGACTGTCTATTATGACATCTGCCTCAAAAACAGTCCTCTGAAAGTCGGCAAGATCGATCTTCGCCTGAAAATGGATGACTATATGTATTACCTCGGCCATATCGGCTATCACATCTACCGTTTCTACCGGGGTCATTCCTATGCCTATAAAGCCTGTCTGCAGCTCTTTAAGATCGCCAAAGAGGAATTTGGCATGACGGAGCTGATCGTGACATGCAGCCCGGACAATATCCCCAGCTATAAGACACTGGTCAAGCTGGGCGGGCAGCTGGTAGAGACCGTTCCGGTCCCGGAGGACCACGAACTCTACCGCAACAACGAAAGGATCAAGTGTATCTTCAAATACAAACTGTAAACTATGCAGGCAAATAAACTACGCAACTTTGATGAAGCTCTGAGATGCATGAAACAGTCACAGCGGGTATATATCCGCAGTGAGGAGTTTTTCGTTTTCTCCAAAGGAAAAGTCATCGCTTACCGCAGCGGTTCCCGCTTCTCCCTGGAAGTGGAAGATTTCAGAAAGCTCTATGAAAATGAGAACTTTTATCTTCTGGAAGAAGAGGGCGAGGGGATCGATCTTTCCAAGGATGAAGACTACTATCGTTTCTACCACAAATAGCTTTTATGCTAAAATGAAATCAAGAAATAGGCATTCCTAAGAAAGGAGCTCTCAATGAACCTATTACAATTATTACTTCAGACAATGTTGTCCGGAAACTCGGTCAGTTCTGTATCCCAGAAGACCGGTCTCTCCTCCAAGCTGGTCAAAAAACTGATCACTCTGGCGATCCCGGTACTGATCAAGTACATGACAAGCAATGTCTCTTCCCAGTCCGGTGCTCTGTCACTTCTCAGCGCATTAACGAAACACAACAATACTCGTTCAATGTCTGAGCAGATCGACGAAGCAGATGAAGAAGACGGCGGCAAGATCATCGGCCATATCCTTGGCGATGATAAGGAAAAAGTCGTTAAGGAACTCGCAGCTGAAACAGGTATCGAGAATAAGACAGTTGACCGTTCCCTCGGTCTGATCGCTCCGGCTATTCTCGCAGCTCTGGCAGCAGCTACCACTTCCGCTCTGAAGCCGAAACCGCAGGCAGCAGCACAGACACAGACAGCCGCAACACCGGCAGTCAACGCTGTCGATCTGACAAGCCTTCTCAGCACATTTGCCGGCAATCAGCAGCAGCAGAATGACGGCTTCGGTCTGGATGATGTTCTCGGTCTTTTAGCCGGTGCACAGACACAGCAGCAGACCCAGCAGCAGCCGAGCTTACTGGGCGCACTCTTAGGCGGCAACAAACCGCAGCAGACACAGCAGACAAGCACAGTCAACTCTCTGCTTGGAACACTGTTAGGCGCGCAGACACAGCAGCAGGCCCAGCAACAGCAGCAGCCGAGCTTACTCGGTACTCTGTTAGGCAGCAATAAACCGCAGCAGACTCAGCCGGTACAGCAGGTCCAGCAGGTCGCTAATGCGATCGATGGTACTGACCTGATCAACGCATTGCTGCAGGCAATGGTCAAATAATCCGACCAGAGCTTACGGATGAATTCAAAAGGAAGATCCGATGGATCTTCCTTTTTTGCTGCTTGATGATGTGCGAATTAGTTGTCTTTCAGGAACATGCCGATCATTCCGCCGCAGAGGCCGCCGATGATATGTGTCAGCTGGGAGATCTGATCTGAGGCTGTCAGGCCGGTATAGATCTCATTGCCGATCCAGAATACCGCGACGAGCAGCAGGGTAAGCGGGATGCCTTTCTGTCTGCCGGTGACTGAAGCCAGCAGGATGAAGGCGAAGCAGATACCGCTGCTTCCCAGAAGACCGCCGGTAAAGAACAGGTTGTTGATGAGTCCGGTGATCACTGCTGTCAGCAGGATGATGTAAATCAGATCCTTGTGGTACTTTTCTTCAAGGATCGGACCCAGAAGCAGGATATAGACCATGTTGCCGGCATAATGGGAAACGCTGGCGTGACCGAAGATGTGGGTGACCAGTCGCAGGTAGGTAAGCGGATCGCTCCAGGAGGAACGGTAAGTCATAAAGTACTTTGTGGTGATCGCGCCTTTGCTGATGATGCCCAGAACGAGCACGATCAGACCGATCAGCGCGAAGCTGAGGGTGATTGGTGCATTGATATAGATTTTCTTCTTCATGTCTGTATTATTGCACAAAGGTTTAAGAAAGTTTAGAATTTTATTGATGAAACGAATTGCATTAGTCATGGAAGGCGGCGGCATGCGCGGCGCCTATACGGCCGGGGTTTTGACCTGGCTCATCGATCATGGGATCACTTTTGACAACCATTACGGTATCTCCACCGGAGCGATCTATCTTTGTGCTTATCTGTTAAAAAACAAGGAAGATCTCTACGAGATGTCAACGAATCACATCGCCGATAAAAAAACGATCGGTATCCGTCCGCTGCTGCGTGAAGGGCAGATCGTCGGATATAACTATCTGTTTGATTATATTATTCCGGATGTCCTGAAGATGGATATGAAGAAACTTAAGGAGATCACGCAGAAGGAACCGGCAAAGGTCGGACTTTACGATCTTTCGATCGATAAGACGATCTATGTGCCGATCCCGGAGATGGATGATCATTTCCAGATGCTGAAAGGATCCGTTACCTTACCGGTCATCGGTCATAAAGTCACCGTAGACGGGAAAGAATATCTTGACGGCGGCATCACCGATATGATCCCGATCGAGCAGGCGATCCGTGATCAGAACGAAAAATTCCTGATCATTACCACCAAACCGAAGGATTATGTACGTAAACCGGCAAACTGGTTCTTAACGACCGTCATGCGTCTGGCTTACCCGAAGCATAAACAGATCTATGAAGATTACAAGATCCGCCACATTCATTACAACGAGCAGATCGATTTGATCAAGAAACAGGTAGAGGAAAAGAAGGCGGTATGGCTGCTGCCGAGCCAGGTCATGAATGTATCGCGTCTGCGTGGCGACAAGGAAGACCTGAAGAAGCTTTTCCAGCTCGGCTACGATGACGCGGAAGCGCGCAAGGAAGAGATCTTCGCGCTGCTGAAAGACGAATAGATAAAAGGCTGCTGATGCAGCCTTTCTTGAAGGAGAGAAACATGGAACTGAAAATACTCCCGGATGAGCTGAGTGTATGCAAACTCGCGGAACTGCCCTCTGAAGATATGCCCGAAGGATTCTTTTCACTTACCCGTACGGATCAGGAGATCTCCCTGGTCTGCGCGACAGCAAAAGTTCCAGTCAATACGACTGACAGGGAAGACGGCTGGAGAGCCTTCCGCATCGAGGGGATCCTCGATTTCTCCCTGATCGGTATCCTTGCCGGGATCTCTGCTGTTCTTGCGGAGAAAAAGATCGGCATCTTTGTGGTATCGACCTATAATACCGACTACATTCTGGTAAAAACCGAAAAACTCGAAGAGGCCGCGATGGCCTTACAAGCCACCGGATATACCGTAACAAAATAAAAAGGGGCTGTTACGAAATGAATGATTTCCCATTCATTGCCGTAACGGCTCTT
>JAUNQE010000107.1 GCA_030536365.1 Erysipelotrichaceae bacterium
GCGTCGATCCCGAGCTCATTCAAAAGATAGGCGTACGCGATCGCGGAGCCGACGGCGTCGGAATCCGGACTGCGGTGTCCGATCACCCAGGTCGTTTCCTTCCCGTACGGCGCACTTAATTGCATGCTTCTATGGGCATGTGTTCTCGGATCTTTTCCTTCTGTTTTGACGACAGGTTCTTTTTTCAATTCAGCTACCTTCTTATTACCTATTATTATACCCGTTTCCCTAAAAAGGAGACGGGCGATACTTAGCATAAAGGATCCGGAAGTTTCCGGATCCTGTGTTTCCCTGGTTCAGATGTTTATAAGAGGCGTTATTCAGCTTTCGCATTTCCTTTGTATTCAAAGCACAGCATCGTCAGATCATCGAACTGCGGCGCTTCTTTTACAAAGTCATCCACACACTGATGGACATGACGGAGGATACCTTCCGGGTTTTCACCGCTGCAGGCATTCAATGCGGCGCCAAGACGTTCCATGCCGAAGAGCTCAGAGCTCTTGTTGGTCGCCTCAGTCACACCGTCAGTATAGACAAAGAGCTTGTCACCCGGTTCAAGCTGAAGCTCGTATTCCTTATAAGTCGCGTCTTCGAGTCCGCCGATGACAAATCCGTGTTTGTCCCGCAGTACTTCAAAGTCTCCGTTCGCTCTCTTCAGGAACGGGAATTCGTGACCGGCATTGGCAGCTGTCAGCTTGCCGGTAGAGATCTCCAGGATCCCCAGCCAGACGGTGACGAACATCTGCTGCTCGTTATTGGAACAGATCGCTTCATTGGTGCGGTTCAGGATATCCCCGGCAGAGTTTCCCAGCATCGCGCAGCTCTGCAGAATGATCTTGGAAGCCATCATGAATAAAGCGGCCGGGATGCCCTTACCGGAAACGTCCGCCATGACAAGACATAAATGATCCTCGTCGATCAGGAAGAAATCGTAGAAGTCTCCGCCGACTTCCTTGGCAGGATCCATCGAGGCATAGACATCAAATTCCGAACGTCCCGGGAAAGCCGGGAAGATATTCGGCAGCATCGCTTCCTGGATCTGGTTGGCTGTCTCCAGCTCGGATCTTGTCGCTGATAACTGCTTCGTGCGGTCGGAATAGACAACACTGTAGATCAGAACGAGCGCCAGCAGCACCGAACCGTACTGGGTCGCGTAGGCATAGGCTCTTCCTGTCAAAAGATAATGAACGATCGGGATAAGGATAAAGGACATCGAAACGATCTTCTGTCTTCTTGTGGCTTTGCAGCGGTAAAGCAGGATGATCGTCAGCGGGGCGACGATCATCATATACAGATCGACCGTCCAGAAGAAAGGCAGGTATTCAAACTGTCCGTCCGCGGTAACGGTGATGAACAGCGGGTGGAAGATATTCACCAGCATCAGCGCGACCGCGATCCCAAGCAGGATGACGATCGCCCGGTCGAGCCAGCGGGCAAGCCTGCCCTCAAATTCCAGAGTCTCGCGCACATAGCGGTAGAAGCAGTAGGTCAGAAGGAAATCGATGATCTTCGTCAAACTGCCGGCGATATGCAGGCGTGTTACATACTCCGGTCTTCCCATCACGTACCATTCGTTGACGTTGAACAGGAAGGAGATCGCCGTCAGGATGATCAGATGGAGGAACCAGCGGGTCGAGTCCTCAAGTTTCTCCTTGCGGTCGCCCATACAGCCATAAAAAAGTACCGGACACACGAAAGCGCCCATCACATCGACACCGGCGTTGTACATCGCGGCAGGTGTGACATGCGGGCTGTTAAAGCACTGCAGTGCAATATAGATACAGACCACGGCATTGATCACCAGAAGGATCAACGCCATGTCCATCAGAAATCTGGCTTTTTTTCGTATGCTTTCAGGGATCGCCATACTCTCTCCTTACTCAGATCCGTTCAAGTGACGGACCTGTTATTATCAATAAATATTGTAACGCGGAAATACCGCATTCCGTACTTTGGACAGCGCTTTCTCTATTTTACCCGCAGCTCTTCGCGGCGTGCAAGAAAGTCCGGATCTCCCTTCATAACGACCATTTCGTAGGCTTCCGCAAGGCGTTTTTTGGCAGTCTTAACAGCTCCGGATGCCGGGAGGAACAGATCGAAGGCATGAGTATTTCCCGGGAATACATCAACAGATGCCGGAATGCCGGCTTCCCGCAGTTTGCTTACATAGGTAAGGGTCTCTTCATAGAACGGCTCGCCTTTACAGACAAAGGTATAACAGGGAGGAAGACCGGAGAGGTCCTCTGCTCTTGAGGGGGACGCGTAATAGGGAACATGATCACTTTGATACATGCTGCGGAGATATTTCTTCCAGCCCCAGTGATTGGCCGCGGTGTTCCATATGATCCCGTAATTCTTTCTTGAAGAAGCGGTATCCTCGCAGTCCAGCATCGGATAAAGCGGGATCTGCATGGCGATCCTGATCTTTCCCTTATCTCTGGCATAAAGACAGACGGCTGCCGCCAGTCCGCCGCCGGCACTTTC
>JAUNQE010000108.1 GCA_030536365.1 Erysipelotrichaceae bacterium
CATGAAGAAACGCTCATACGCCGCCATCGATAAAAGCAGCAGATCACTCTCTTTTGTTGAAGACTTTGTCTTTCCGGTGAACTGGTATTTCAGCAGCGCGTAGTTGCGCAGTACCCCGTTGACCAGTTCCGTGACAAAAGGCCGGCGGTCGGCCGGCAGGCTGTTCAAAGCCTTCTGCATCAGCAGATTGGCATATTGTTTCTGCAGGATGACCTTCTTCAGGACATCGTAGGCAAGTTTTCTCTGATTCATAATCACTCCAGATATAAGGGATCGATCTCGATCTTCATCCGCGAGAAGTTCCCTTTTTCACTGAGACCGCGTACGATCGGCTGAAGCGTATCCAAGATCTTTTTCAGACTGACATCTGTGAAAAGGATACGGAACCGGCGTTCCTTCATACGCTTCGCGACTTCCAGAGGACGATAATGTCGTATATCGATATCTTTGATCTTCTCTTCTAAAGTCGCCAAAGAACGTTCAAGACGGGTATCGTTACGGTCGGTTAGATATAAAGCCAGGAAATGCGTGTACGGCGGGTATTTGCTGAGATAACGGTATTTCATCTCGGTATTGTAGAATGATGGATAATCCTGCGCTAAAACGGCTTTGATGACATAATGGTCCACATCAAAAGCCTGAATGATGACCTTACCGGAACTGTCTGCTCGGCCGCTGCGGCCGGAAGCCTGCATCAGAAGGTCAAAGGTCGTTTTCGAGGAATTGTAATCCTGATGCATCAGACCGGCATCCGCGTTCAGGATACCAACGAGCGTCACATCCGGATAATCCAGTCCTTTGGCGATCATCTGGGTACCGATCAGTACATCGATCTCCTTGCGGGCAAAACGTTCGAGGATCGCCTGATGGGAACCTCTTCTTGAAGTCGAGTCACGGTCCATGCGCTGGACTCTGGCTTTCGGGAAGGTGTGCAGGATCTCCTCCTCTACCCTCTTGGTCCCGAATCCGTAATAGACCAGGGTGTTCTTATGACAGTACGGACATTCCTTCGGCATCGGGTAGATGCGTCCGCACTGATGACATTTTAAAAGTTTCTCATCGTTATGATACGTCAGCGCCGTATCGCAGTCCTCACACATCAGAGTCTGCTTGCAGCTGCTGCATTTGATGATCGGCGCGTACCCGCGACGGTTCAAAAGGATGATCGTTTGCTTTCCGTTATCCAGCGCTTTCTGCATCTCCTGCTTCAGCAATGAGGAAAGGATCGGTGAATAGCCTCTTCTTACCTCACGGTTGAGATCAACTGGGATGATCTCGGGAAGTGTATGGTTGATCCTCTCCGGGAGCGTCAGCAGCTGGTATTCCCCTTTTAAAGCGCGTGTATAGAGCTCTAAGGACGGAGTGGCGCTTGCATACAGAAGATCCGCTTTGAAGTCATAAGCGCGCTTTAAAGCAGCTTTGCGGGCATCGTAACATGGAACATTGTCCTGAACATAGGAAGAGTCATGTTCCTCGTCCATGATGATCAGTCCGAGATCCGAGAACGGCAGGAAAACCGAGGAGCGGGTGCCGACGACGATATCGGTCTCGCGTTTGGCAACACGCTGATACTGCTCGTAGCGCTGCTGGTCATTGAGTTCGGAATGATAGAAAGCGACGTTGTTGAAACGTTCCTTTACCCTCTCGATCATCTGCGGCGTCAGAGCGATCTCCGGCACCAGGATCAGGACCTGTTTCTTCTTTTTGAGATATTCACGGGTCAGATGCAGATAAAGCTCGGTCTTGCCGCTTCCGGTCACACCGTAAAGATAATGCGTCTTTTTATCGGAACTCAGGAAAGCATGAAAGGCTTCCTGCTGGGAAGGCGTCAGCTGTTTGAAGGCATGATCACGGATCTCGGTATAGGTCTTTTCATAGCTCTTCTCTTTTGTATAGAGCTCGATAAAGCCTTTCTCGATCAGTGTCTTTGTCATCGAGACCGATACTTTCCTTGCCTCGCTTACCGGCTGATCCTCTTTCAGGGAAGCATAAAAAGCTTCCTGCTTCGGTGTCAGTTTGATCCCTTCCAGTTTATGCAAACGGATCAGTGTTTCGAGATTCGGCGAACCGCTGTTCTTATCTGTCTTTAAATACTTCGGCAGCATGACGTTGAGACAGGCGACCAAAGGACTGATCGTCGTCTTGGAGAGCCATTGCGCCAGTGCGAAAAGATCTTCGGTCAGTACCGGCGCGTTATCAAGGATCTTCTCGATCCACAAAAGACGATAACCATATTCCTCTTCGAGCTCCGCCTCGCTTTTCTCCGTTTCCCTGATCGCAGTGATCAGACCGACATTGCGGCTGTTGGCGAAAGAGACTTCCGCGCGCATATAAAGCTCCGGCTTCTCATTGCTGAGATAGGTAAAGGGATGATCGATCGCCAGAGCGGAATTTGTGACATAGATCTCCAGTAGATACATACTTTTATTATACCCGATTCGTTCGTCTTTGCCTGTCACAGAAGACAGAGCTTTCAA